>CAJMQD010000030.1 GCA_905215425.1 uncultured bacterium | reverse complement strand
ACTCGGCGGTGTCGGAGATGGAGTAGTTCATGGCGGCCACGCCGCCCTTGTTGATCAGGTCGATGATCAGCTTCATCTCGTGGATGCACTCGAAGTAGGCGTTCTCGGGCTCGTAGCCGGCCTCCACCAGGGTCTCGAAGCCGCACTTCATCAGCTCCACAACGCCGCCGCACAGCACGGCCTGCTCGCCGAACAGGTCGGTCTCGGTCTCGTCGCTGAAGGTGGTCTCCATGATACCGGCGCGGGCGCCGCCGATGCCGGCGATGTAGGCCAGGGCGATCTCATAGGCGTGGCCGGTAGCGTTCTGCTCCACAGCCACCAGGCAGGGCACGCCCTTGCCGTTCACATAGGTGGAGCGGACGGTATGGCCGGGGCCCTTGGGGGCCGCCATGAACACGTCCACACCGGCGGGAGGCACGATCTGCTTGTAGCGGATGTTGAAGCCGTGGGCAAAGCCCAGGGCGTTGCCCTCCTCCAGGTTGGGGGCGATCTCCTTCTTATAGACGTCGGCCTGGACCTCGTCGTTGATCAGCATCATGACCACGTCGGCCCACTTGGCGGCTTCGGCCACGGTCTTCACGGTCAGGCCGGCCTTCTCGGCGGCGTCCCAGCTCTTGGAGCCGTTACGCAGGCCGACGCACACGTCGCAGCCGGAGTCCTTCAGGTTCAGGGCGTGGGCATGGCCCTGGGAGCCATAGCCGATGATGGCGATCTTCTTGCCGTTCAGGTAGTTCAGGTCACAATCCTTCTCGTAATACATTTTAGCCATTTTAAATTTCTCCTTTGATCTAAATTATTTCAACGGCGCCGCCGCCTGTTTACAGCAAGCTTTTGCCGAGGTTGAACTCTACCGTCTCTTTCCGCTCGTCGGAAATGGTGTACTGGCCCCGCTCCAGGGCCACAATGCCGGTGCGCACCAGCTCCAGGATACCGAATTCCCGCAGCAGGTCCGCCAGGGCCTCCGCTTTGTTCTCGTCGCCGATCACGGCCAGGGTCAGCGACATGGTGGATACGTCCAGAATGGACGCCCGGAAGATATTGGCCAGCTGGATCACCTCGTTGCGCACGTCCCGGCTCTCCGCCTTGACCTTGTAAAGGACCAATTCCCGGCGGATGGAATGCTCTGCGGACAGCAGGCGAACGGAGTGGACGGGGACCATCTTGGCCAGCTGGTTGCACAGCAGCTGGGTCTGGTTGTCGTTGGTCAGCACCTCGATGGTAATGCGGGAAATGGTGGGGTCGTCCGTAGGACCCACCGCCAGAGACTCGATATTAAAGCCCTTCCGGGAAAACAGGCGGGACACCTGAGACAGGATACCCGCCTCGTTATCCACCAGGACGGACAGGGTGCGAAGCTTTGCTTCATCCATGTGGGCTACCTCCCTTAGTACAACATAAATTCTGTGATATGGTGGCCGCCGCCCACCATGGGGTGTACCATCTCATCTGCATCAATGGCGCAGTCGATGACGTAGCCGCGGCCCTTCTTGCCCTCCTCCAGGGCCTCCCGGATGGCGGCCTCCAGCTCCTCCGGCTGGGTCACCCGCCGGGCCTTCAGGCCAAAGGACTCTGCGTACTTCACAAAGTCAGGTCCCCGGTCCAGCACGGTCTGGGAGAAGTGCTTGTCGTAGATCAGATTCTGCCACTGGCGCACCATGCCTAAGTTGCCGTTGTTGAAAATGAAGGTGATGACGGGCAGCTTATAGAACTCCTCGGTGGCCAGCTCGTTGCCGTTCATACGGAAGCTGCCGTCGCCGGTGATGTGGATCACCGTCTTTTCCGGATTGCCCTGCTTGGCGCCGATGGCGGCCCCCAGGCCGAAGCCCATGGCACCGAACCCGCCGGAGGTAAGCAGCTGGCCGGGATAGTCAAAGTGGAAATGCTGGATGGCCCACATCTGGTGCTGGCCCACATCGGTGGCCACCACAGTGTCCTGGGGGCAAATCCGGGCGATGGCAGTTAAAATCTGTTTGGGCGTGAGGGCGCTGGGATTTTCCTCATACTCTGTCTCCGTGGGGTAGGAGAACACATAGTCCTTCCACTCCTTGTGGTCGTACTGGGGCACCCGCTCCAGCAGCAGCTCCAGCACCTGCTTGGCGTCCCCGATAATGTGGTGGTCAGTCCGGACATTCTTGTTGATCTCCGCCCGGTCGATGTCGATCTGCACCACCTTGGCCTGGTGGGCGAAGGTCTCGGGCTTCAGGGCCACCCGGTCGGAGAAGCGGCAGCCCACGGCGATCAGCAGGTCGCAGTTGTCGCAGGCCATATTGGAGGCCATGGAGCCGTGCATCCCGATCATGCCGGTGGTCAGGGGGTCCCGGCCCCGGATACCGCCGCCGCCCATAATGGTGACTGCCACAGGGGCGTCGATCCGCCGGGCGAACTGGCGGAACTCCTCGTGGGCCCGGCCGCGGACCACGCCACCGCCGCAGATCAGCATGGGCTTCTTGGACTGGGCGATCATCTCCACCAGCTTGTCCACATCCCCCAGGTCGGCCTCCGGCATCCGCAGGCTGCTGGTGTACGCCCGGCGGTAGAGGGAGGCCAAGTGGCCGGAAGCTGCGTGCTTCTCCAGGGGCAGATACTCGTAGTCGCACTCGGCGGCGGTCACATCCTTGGTGATATCAATGACCACCGGACCGGGGCGGCCGCTGCGGGCCAGGGCGAAGGAGTCCCGCACCACATCAGCCAGCTGCTCCACATTGCGCACCAGATAGGTGAACTTGGTGATCGGCATGGCGATACCGGTAAAGTCAACCTCCTGAAAAGCATCCTTGCCGATCAGATTCTGGGCCACATTGCAGGAGATAAAGACTACGGGGGAGGAGTCCATATACGCCGTCGCGATCCCGGTGGTCAAATTGGTTGCGCCGGGGCCCGAGGTGGCAAAGCACACACCCACCTTGCCCGTACTGCGGGCGTAGCCGTCGGCGGCGTGGGCCGCCCCCTGCTCATGGGCCGTTAGAATATGGCGGATCCGGTCGCTGTAACCGTACAGCGCGTCATAAACATTCAGGATGGTTCCGCCGGGGTAGCCAAAAATAGTGTCCACATTCTGTTCCAGCAGACATTCCAGCAAGATCTGTGCACCGTTCATTTTCATCTTCTAATTCCTCCTGTTTCTGCCGTTCTTCATTTGCCTTTGCATATAGCATGTAAAAAAGCGGCCTCACCGCTGCCGGTGAGACCGCTTACCATTCCTGCTTTTCCTGCCCTACTACGCAGTCATCTGTCTCATCCGACCATATTCAGTTGTCTTAATAATCATAATAATGGACAGCAGTACGACCAGCAGAGCCACTACGGCTACTACGCCGGAAATAACAAAAATGGACACCATCAGAATGGTGTCCATCAGCAGAGCGATATTCATAGCAGAAAAAGCGCGGAAAGAGTCGGCGCCTGCCTGAGCAGCCGTCATGGCATTATTAAACTGATAAGCCTTCATCATATTCATAGTCCTCCGCTCCTTTCCTGAAATATGGCCTTACTTTATCACTGGAAAGCACGCATGTCAATCTTTTTCGTATTTCCACAGAAGATTTTGTTAATATGCCCCATCTGATTTTCTGAATTTCCACGGCTGTTTTGTGGAATTATACCCAGTGTTCCTCACCTTCTGTTTTTGTACTGTAGACACTTGTTTTTGATTTTCCGTTTCCCCCAGCCTATGGAGATGCAAATTTTTTCCTGTTTTCCCCTTGACATTTCCCACGGAGAGCGTATAATGGACTCGTAAGCAAGAATTATTCTTATTAAACTTTTTATCTTTTCTTATCCTGCGCCAATTTTTTTGAAAGGAAGGACAATTATTATGAATAAGTATGCCGGAACAAAGACCGAGAAGAATCTGGAGGCCGCCTTCGCCGGTGAGTCTCAGGCCCGGAACAAGTACACCTATTTCGCCAGCATCGCAAAAAAAGAGGGCTTCGAGCAGATCTCCTCTCTGTTCCTGAAAACCGCCGACAACGAGAAGGAGCACGCCAAGCTGTGGTTCAAGGAGCTCAACGGCATCGGCAGCACCTCCGAGAACCTGCTTCACGCCGCCGAGGGCGAGAACTACGAGTGGACCGATATGTACGAGGACTTCGCCAAGACCGCTGAGGAGGAGGGCTTCACCGAGCTGGCCGCCAAGTTCCGTATGGTGGGCGAGATCGAAAAGCACCACGAGGAGCGCTACCGCGCCCTGCTGCACAATATCGAGGCGGCCGAGGTCTTTGCCAAGAGCGAGGTCAAGGTCTGGGAGTGCCGGAACTGCGGCCATATCGTGGTCGGCACCAAGGCTCCCGAGGTCTGCCCCGTCTGCGCCCATCCCCAGAGCTTCTTCGAGGTCCACGCTGAAAACTATTGATCTGACATCAAAACAGGAGGAAGAAATATGGAACAGAAATTCTTTATCTGCGAGCATTGCGGCAATATCATCGCCATGGTCAACGACACCGGCGTACCCGTTATGTGCTGCGGCCAAAAGATGACCCAGCTGATCCCCAACACAGTGGATGCCGCTTTTGAAAAGCATGTGCCCGTCTATACCGTAGAGGGTAATCTGGTCCACGTCACCGTGGGTTCCGTCGAGCACCCCATGCTGCCGGAACACTACATCCAGTGGATCTCGCTGCACACCAAGCAGGGCAACCAGCGCAAGGTATTGCAGCCCGGTCAGGCTCCCAAGGCCGATTTTGCCCTGTGCCCCGGCGACGAAGTCGTCTCCGTCTACGCCTACTGCAACCTCCACGGACTTTGGAAGGCTTAAAGCCGCTCTCCGGTCATCCCTGTTCTTCCCGCCTGTCTCAAAAGGACAGGCGGGGATTTTTTATATCACAAAACCGGCGCAGCCCATGCAAAGCACAGGCTGCGCCGGTCATGCAGATATTACACTTCGCCCAGACCGATATCATCGGTAGTGGGCGGCGCTTCGTCATCCTTTTCGGTGGAAGGCGCGGGGATAAACTCCTCCAGATACGCTTCCTCCGGCAGACCGGCCATATAGCCGGGCAGGTTGATGATGACGCCATCCAGATCATGGGGCACCGTCAGGGAGTATACGGAAGTGGTCTCGCTGCCGCCCTTCTGCTGCATAACCTCTACGGTCAGCTCCAGCTTATCACCGATATTGGTGACGGAGCAGCGTTCCTTCTCATAGAGCTTGGAGATCTGCTCGCCATTGACCATCACGGTGATCTTATAGGGGGTAGTCGCGCCCTGATACTCCAGCGCGCGGTTGTCAAAGTAGATGGTATGGCCGCGGCCGATGCGCAGCATCAGCACGGCGAGGAGCACCAGCACCAACACAAAGGCGCTGCGGATGATCCATGAACGGGTCTTGGTCTTCATGCGGTCTTCCCCTCCTCCTCGGCTTTCTGCTCGTTGGCAAGCTGCTGGCCCATTGTGCGGTTTTCCTTGCGCTTCTTTGCCTCGTACATGACCAGCGCCACAGTGATGACGCCATAGGACATGAACACGCGGAAGTACTCACCGATCATGGAGTCCCCGGTGATCTTGCCGCCGGCGGCAGGGGCCACAATAAACATGGTGTGGAACAGGATAACACCCAAGAATACGTTGCGAATGGATGCCTTGTCCACGGAAGCGCCGCCCACCAGCAGCGCAGCAATGCAGAACATACCGATGTTGGTATGCGCCTGGTAGGTGGGGAAGTTACCCATGTTTTGCAGATAGATGATCATGCCGAAGCTGGCGAACACAGTGGACATCACGATGGAAATCAGACGGGTGCGGTCCACGTCGATACCGGCGTCGCGCGCCACATTCATGTCCTGGCCCACAGCCCGCATATCCTGGCCCAACTTCGTGCGGCGGAACCACACGATGAACAGGCAGGCCAGCGCAATAATGATCAGCGTCAGGAAGGGGATCTTCACCCCGTTGATGCTGACAGCAAGGGCGTTATCCAGGCTCTGGCGCATTTGCAGCAGGCTGACGGTATTGCGGATACCATACCCGCGGGGCAGCTTCAGGGTGCTGTGCATAATGGGGATAATGGAGCCCATCATATACAGCACGATCAGCTGGTACACACCGTTCATGAAGAATGCGATGAAGTAGCTGGTGATCATTTCGCGGCCCTTGGCGCGATTCAGTATACTGCCGCACAAGAGTCCCAGCAGGATGGACAGAGGAATGGACAGAATGGTAGCCAGCACAAGGCCGGGAATCCCCCAGATCTGCCAGTCTGCCACCATGATCAGTGCCATCTCACCGGCCATAGCGCCCAGCGTCATGCCGAAGTTCAGGCCCATACCGGCCATAATGGGGATCAGCAGGCTGAGGATCAGGAAGGTGTTGCGGCCCAGTCGGGTCACGACCTCGTTCAGCAGATAGTTGGCCGGAAGCCCGGAGAGGGGGATCATAACGGCACAGATGATAACGAACAGAATCGGCACAGAGTTGGCGCTGATAACGCTCCCCAGGTTAAAGTTCTTTTTGGTTTTCATGTCAGCGCCCCCTTTCCGTCTTTCTGGTCAGGGCGTAGAGGATCATACCGTTGGACACCACGATACGGATGACCTCGCTCATATCCATCTGGAAGGCGGAGTTCATCACGGTGGGGGTCATGGTCACAATACCCTGATACAGGATCGTACCGATAATAACATTGCCGATGGACGCCTTGTTCACCGACGCACCGCCGATCAGGATCGCAGCCACGGCGGGCATGGCCATCCAGAAGGGGGCCGTGTACAGCTGCACAAAGCCGAAGCCCTGCTCATACACCAGGATGCCGACGGCGCCCAGCCAAGTGGACATGACCACAGAGATGAACCGCATCTTGTCCACATTGATGCCGGCGGCGCGGGCAAAGGCGGGATTGGAGCCCACAGCGGTCATGGCAGTGCCGGTCTTGGTGTGCAGGAAGGCCCACATGAGGAAGGCCAGCAGTGCAAAGAACAGCAGTGTTCCCGTGGGGATCACCAGATTGACGCCGAACTTCTTCAGGTCAATGGTCAAAAAGTTGGCCAGCGCCTTGTCGTAGAAGCCCTCCAGAGAAATAACGGTACGCAGTCCCTTGGCGGAAAAGCCCCAAACCATGGTGGGGTGCTTATACGGGAGCAGCAGCCACATCATGCACATAAAGGACACGGAGGAGAAGCCTACATAGGTGGCGATCATCATTTCGCCGCCCTTGATCTTGTTGAGCAGCCAGCCGTAGCCGCCGCCCAGCAGCAGCGCAAAGGGGGTGGCGATCAGGATGGCGACGAGGAAGCTGGTAAAGCCGGTAAAGCCCAGCTCGATGGACAGCGTGGCGCCCAGCAGGCCGGAGACGATGCCCAGGGGCAGACCGAAGTTCAGTCCGCAGCCGGCATGCACCATCGGCACCATGGCCAGCACCATCACAGCGTTCCAGCTGAAGCGGGTGATGATGTTGGTGATCTGGGTGGCAAAGTCCAGCCCCACAATGGGGGCGGCAATCAGCAGCAGCAGCAGGAAGCCCGCGATGATAAGACGGGGCAGTCCAAAGCTGTCCAGCAGTTCTTTCAGTTTAGTCTTGTTTCCAAGAGTGGTCGTATTGCCCATTTCTTCCTCCTTATTTCACCTGACTGACCATGAGCATACCGAACTCCTCGGAGGAATGGTCAGCGGGCAGGATCCCGGCGATCTTGCCGCCGGATACGATGGCGATGCGGTCGCAGATCATGCGCAGCTCCTCCAGCTCGGAGGAGATCATGACCACGGTGACGCCGGATTCGCGGTTGAACTTCCGCAGTGCCTCCAGCACCAGGGCCTTAGCCCCTACGTCAATACCGCGGGTAGGCTCGGAGACGAAGAGGAAGCGGGGCTCCAGGGCGAATGCCTTGGCAAGGCAGACCTTCTGCTGGTTGCCGCCGGAAAGCTCTCTGGCCTTCTGCTCGGAACCGGTGCATTTGATCTTCAGCTCATCGATATACTGATTGGTCACATTGGCGATTGCCTTTTCATCGCGCCATGTGAAGAAGCCGATTTTCTTGAGGAACTTGTTCTGGATCTGCATGGCGGGGAACGCCACGTTCCACTCCAGAGACTCATCCAGCAGCAGGCCCACGCTGCGGCGGTCCTCCGACACGAAGGCCAGCTGGGCGTCCAGGCACTTGCGGGGATTGTTCAGCTCAATGGCCTTGCCGTCAAACTCCACGGTTCCGCCGGCGTCGTACAGGCCCATAACGCCGTTGGGAATGCCCAGCTTGCCCTGACCAGCCAGACCGCCGATCCCCAGGATCTCGCCCTCTTTTATGTCCAGATT
>CAJMQD010000029.1 GCA_905215425.1 uncultured bacterium | reverse complement strand
GGGAAGAAATATATTACAATATGTGCGATGTGATTTTCTAATGCTACAAGGAGTGGTTTAAAATGGAGCAGCCGAAGTATAAGCGCGTCCTGCTGAAGATCAGCGGCGAGGCTCTGGCGGGAGATGCCTCCCGTGGGCTGGACTTTGAGGTCATCGGACAGGTCTGCGATATCAATAAGCGTGGTGTAGAAATTGGCGTCCAGGTGGGCGTTGTAGTGGGCGGCGGCAACTTTTGGCGCGGCCTGAAGGCTGGCGGAGATAAGCTGGTCCGGGTGCGTGCCGACCATATGGGAATGTTGGCTACCGCGATCAATGCCCTGGCTGTGGCCGATGTGCTGGAGCAAAAGGGCGTAGAGGTCCGGGTACAGACTGCCATCGAGATGCACTCCGTGGCCGAGCCCTATATCCGATCCAAGGCCATCCGCCATCTGGAGAAGGGCCGCGTGGTCATCTTCGGATGCGGAACGGGGAATCCTTTCTTCTCTACGGATACCGCTGCGGTTCTCCGCGCGGCCGAGATCGACGCCGATATCATTCTGCTGGCCAAGAACATTGATGGCGTCTATTCCGCCGACCCCAAGAAGGATCCCACTGCGGTGAAGTACGATTCTATTACCTATGACGATGTGCTGGCTCAGCACCTTCAGGTGATGGATTCCACCGCCACGTCTCTGTCCATGGATAACAAAATCCCCGTTCTGCTGTTTGCCCTGAAGGACCCGGAGAATATTATCCGGGCAGTGCAGGGAGAGAAGATCGGTACTGTGGTAGCGGGCTGACGGCCCCTGCCGATTATAAAATTGCCCGCTCCGGCGGCTGATGAAGAAAGGAAGGATCCACTATGACTCCTGAGATCAAAGTGTATGACGAAAAGATGTTGAAGACCATCGAGGTCGTGAAAGCCAATTACGCCTCTGTCCGTGCGGGACGGGCTAACGCCGCGGTGCTGGACCGCATCCAGGTGGAGTATTACGGAAGCCCCACCCCTCTGAACCAGGTGGCCGCCGTGGCCTCTCCCGATCCCCGCACCCTGACCATCCAGCCCTGGGATGCTTCCCTGCTGAAGGCAATTGAGAAGGCGATTCAGACCTCCGATCTGGGCATCAACCCCCAGAATGATGGCCGGATCATTCGTCTGAACTTCCCCCAGCTGACGGAGGAGCGCCGTAAGGATCTGATCAAGCAGGTGCGTAAGTACGGCGAAGACGGCAAGGTGGCTCTGCGCAATATCCGCCGGGATGCCATGGAGGATTTCAAGAAGAAAAAGAAGGCCTCTGAGCTCACCGAGGACGACGTGAAGGGTCTGGAGAAGGAACTGCAGGACCAGACCGACAAGCGCTGCAAGGATATCGACACGCTGACGGCTAAGAAAGAGCAGGAGTTGCTGGTAGTCTGATTACAGAACAACATAGGCCCCGGGGATCTGAGTGATTCTTCCGGGACCGTAAGGTGCAGAATGCAGAATGACACAGGCGGACATTCTGTATTCTGCACTGTTTCTGTACCATCGGTTGGTAACGGCGGACACGGTTTTGACGGGCGGAAATGGAGGGCCTTTCCTTGTATGGATACAGTTCGGCTCCGGCAAAGCTGCCTGCATCTGATAAGAATGGATATTCGAGTGAATTTTGCTTTTTGAGATGCAGGTGGGCTGGCGCCACCAAGGCAAAAACACCGGATAGATGCCTTGTCAGGCATGTTTACCCTTGCCAATCGATGGTTCATTGGAGCAGCAGGAAAGGAACGAACGAAATGCCCTTTTTCAAATCATCGGCCAAAGATCGGCCCCAGGTGGATTTTTCTCATCTGCCCCGGCATGTGGCCATTATTATGGACGGAAATGGCCGGTGGGCCAAGAAGCGCGGTCTGCCCCGGACGGCGGGTCATGCCGCGGGCGCGGAGACCTTCCGCACCATTGCTACCTACGCAAAAGAAATCGGCTTGGACTATCTGACGGTTTACGCCTTCTCCACAGAGAATTGGAAGCGCCCGCCGGAGGAAGTGGGGGCCATCATGGGGCTGCTGAAGAAGTACCTTCTGGAGGCCATTCAGCAGATGGAACGGGACCGGGTGAAGATGGAGTTCTTCGGCGACCTGTCCCCTTTGGCCCCGGAGCTGCAGGAGCTGTGTCAGCGCACCCGGGAGATCTCTACCCATTACGAGGGATGCCAGGTGAACATCTGCCTGAACTACGGCGGACGGGACGAACTGCTGCGGGCAGCAAAGGCTTATGCCGCTGACTGCGCGGCGGGCCGGGCAGATCCGGAGCAGCTGAGTGAGGAACAGCTGTCCGGTTATCTCTATTCCAAAGGCGTGCCCGATCCTGACCTGATTATCCGGCCCAGCGGAGAACTGCGGCTGTCTAATTTCCTGCTGTGGCAGGCCGCCTATGCGGAATTGTATTTTACGGATGTGCTGTGGCCCGACTTTACAAAAGAAGAACTGCTGCGGGCCATTGCAGCATATCAGAGCCGGAGCCGCCGGTTCGGAGGTGTTTAAATGTTAAAACGGATCCTGGTAGCCGTGGTGCTGGCTCCGCTGTTTTTTGTTGTGCTGTTTTATCTGCCGCCGGTGTATCTGGCGGTGCTCATGGCGGCTATTTGCGCGCTGGCATCCTTTGAGTTCCTGCGGGCTACCAAGGTGGCCCACCACCACCGCATGTATCTCTATTCCGCCTTGGCGGCGGCGGTGATTCCCTTGGGCTATTGGCTGGGGCAGGGGAGCCTGGTCACCTTGGCGGCGGCCACCGCTCTGATGGCGGCGCTGTTTGTGGTGGCCATCCGACTATACGACAGCGAACACGCCGTACCCTTTGAATATGTGCTGGTGTGCCTGTTTGCAGGGATCGGGATTCCGACCTTTTTGTCCAGCCTGGTTCGGCTGAAGGGAATGGAGCATGGCAGGTACTTGGTCCTGCTGCCGGTGATCTGCGCCTTTCTCACTGACGCGGGGGCCTATTTTGCCGGAGTCTTTCTGGGCAAGCATCGGGGCATCACCCGGGTCAGCCCGAACAAATCGCTGGAGGGTTATATCGGCGGTATTCTGTGCGGCGGTCTGTTTTTGGTTCTGTATGGACTTCTGCTGCGGAACTTTGCGGGGCTGGATGCGTCTATCTCTGTGATGGCTCTGTACGGACTGGTGGGCAGTGCGGTAACCGAGGTGGGGGACCTGTCCTTCTCCCTGGTCAAGCGCCAGTTCGGCATCAAGGACTATGGTGACCTGCTGCCCGGACACGGGGGCATTGTGGACCGGTTCGATTCCATGGTGTTTGCCGCGCCCACTCTTTTGGTTCTGGTACAGCTGCTGCCCGCCTTTTAAACCGATGTGCATGTGTTCTGCCTGCGGACAATGAGGCCGGAAGCGGCAGAAAAGAAAATGAAATTCAGGTGAAACTATGAGTAAACGTATTACTGTGTTGGGTTCCACCGGCTCAATTGGCCGGCAGTCTCTGGATGTAATTTCTTCCTGCGGGATGTCTGTGGCGGCGCTGACCGCTAATTCCAACGTGGAGCGCATGGAGCAGCAGGCCCGGCAGTTCAAGCCGGAGCTGGTGACCCTTGTGGATGAGAAAGCCGCCGCTGATCTTCGTGTCCGCCTGGCGGATACAAACGTGAAGGTGGCAGGAGGGATGAACGGCTTGCTGGAGGCCGCCGCCATCTCGAGCGCCGACACGGTGATCACTTCTGTGGTGGGCATGGTGGGTCTGCGGCCCACGCTGGCCGCGATCCGGGAGGGAAAGCGCATTGCCCTGGCCAACAAAGAGACTTTGGTATGCGCAGGAAAGCTGGTGCTGGAAGAGGCCAGGGACTACGGGGCCCAAATTCTTCCCGTAGATTCAGAGCATTCAGCACTGTTCCAGTCTCTGGAGGGCAACGACCCCAGAGAAGTGAAGCGTTTGATCATCACTTGCTCCGGCGGTCCGTTCTACGGAAAGAAAACCGAGGAATTGGAGCATGTGACAAGGGAAGATGCCTTACGGCATCCCAACTGGTCCATGGGGGCGAAAATCACCATTGACTCTGCCACCCTGATGAATAAAGGCCTAGAATTTATCGAGGCTATGCATCTGTACAACATGCCGCCGGAGAAAATTTCCGTTCTGATCCATCGGGAGAGTATCATTCACTCTCTGGTGGAATACTGTGATAATGCTGTGATCGCCCAGCTGGGATCTCCGGATATGCGCCTGCCCATCCAGTACGCCCTGACCTGGCCCAAGCGCGTGCCCGGTCCGGCTGCGCCGCTGGATCTGTGGAGCTGCGGCGGCCTGAGCTTTGGTACGCCGGACACGGACACATTCCGCTGCCTGGCCCTGGCCTATGAGGCGGCCCGGATCGGCGGCACCGCCGGGGCTATCCTCAACGGCGCCAACGAGGCAGCTGTGGCCAAGTTCCTGGCGGGGGAGATCGGATTTTTGGATATTGCCCGCCGGGTGGAGCAGGCAATGGACCGTGTGCCTGTGGTTCAGGATCCTACCCTGGACGACGTTCTACAGGCGGATCAGGAGGCCCGCAGAGCGGCCCTTGCCTGATTCTTAGTTTGTTCCTTTGGAGGTTCTATGCTTTATATCGTCGTTGGAATCTTGATTTTCGGTGCGCTGATTGCGGTGCATGAGTTTGGACATTTTATTACTGCAAAGCTTTTTGGCGTCCGGGTAAATGAGTTTTCCATTGGGATGGGGCCGGCCCTGCTGCACTGGCAGCGGGGCGAGACGGAATACAGTCTGCGCCTGTTTCCCGTGGGCGGTTACTGTGCCATGGAGGGGGAGGATGAGGATTCAGACGATCCTCGATCCTTCGGTCAGGCCAAGCTCTGGAAAAAGCTCATTATCCTGTGTGCCGGGGCCTTCATGAACTATGTTGCCGGACTGGTTTTGCTGCTATTCCTCTATTATCCGATGGCGGACGCCTATCTTGGGCCGGTAGAGGGTTACGGAACAGAAAACTGCGGCCTGCAGGCGGGGGATATTTTGCTGTCTGTGGACGGAAAAGAGGTCACCCGGCTGGGTCAGGCCCGCACCTTCCTCAGCGAGGGGGGCGACACCGTGGCCCTGGTGGTAGAACGGGACGGCCAGCGCGTGGACTTGGGGGAGGTCTATCTGCCCTTCCAGAGCCACACAGCGGAGGATGGTACAACTACCCGTATCCGAGGAATCTTGGTAGGCGGCGCAAAGGTACAGGGCACTGCGATAGGTCGGCTGGAGTATGCCTGGAACGAGGCTGTTTATTTTGCCAAAGTGGTGTGGCTGAGTTTGCGGGAGCTGATCTCCGGAGCCGTGAGTCTGCGGGACCTGTCTGGCCCTGTGGGGATTGTGGACACCATGAATCAAGTGGGCAGCCAGTCCTCTTCTGTGGGGGCAGGACTGAGCAATGTAGCCTATTTAGGCGCGCTGATTGCGGTAAACCTGGCAGTGATGAACCTGCTGCCTCTGCCGGCGCTGGATGGCGGACGGGTATTTTTCCTGGTGCTGAACGGCGTGCTGTACACGCTGTTCAAAAAGAAGATCGATCCCAAGTACGAAGGGTATGTGCATATGATCGGACTGTTTCTGCTGTTGGCTCTGATGGCTATGGTCACCCTGAGCGATGTGGGCAAGCTGTTCGGCAAATGAGACAGAGATAAAGCGGAGGGCTAACATGAGACAAACCAAACAGATCAATGTGGGCGGCGTCCTGATTGGGGGCGGCGCCCCTGTCACCATTCAGTCTATGACCAATACCAGAACAGACGATCCTGTTGCTACGGCAGAACAAATTCGGAAGCTGGCTGCCGCAGGGTGCGATATTGTCCGGGTAGCGGTGCCTGACATGGCCGCAGCCAAGGCGGTGGGAAAAATCAAAGAACTCAGTCCCATTCCTGTGGTGGTTGACATCCATTTTGACTATAAGCTGGCCCTGGAGGCTGTTGCTGCCGGGGCGGACAAGGTGCGCATCAACCCGGGAAACATCGGCAGCGAGGACCGGGTAAAGGCGGTGGCGGACGCCTGCCGCCAGCGGGGGGTCCCCATCCGCATCGGGGTGAACGGAGGCTCTTTGGAGAAGCCGCTGCTGGCCAAGTATGGCCATGTATGCCCCGAGGCCATGGTGGAGTCCGCTTTTGGACATATTCGCCTGCTGAACAAGTTTGACTTTGACGATATCTGCGTATCTCTAAAGTCGTCCAGTGTGCAGACGACCATGAAAGCCTATGAGTTGATGGCACAAGAAAGCAATTATCCTTTACATGTTGGCGTGACTGAAACGGGTACGCCCCGTATGGGAATTCTGAAATCTGCGGTGGGGATCGGCGGTCTGCTTGCTCTCGGCATTGGGGACACCATGCGGGTATCTTTATCCGCTGACCCGGTGGAGGAGATCTACGCCGCCCGGGACATTCTGAAGGCCGCCGGCGTGCGGAAGGACGGGCCTGAGCTGATCGCTTGTCCCACCTGCGGCCGTACCCGTATCGATCTGATCGGGTTGGCCGGAGAGGTAGAGGAGCGGCTGAAGACGGTGGACAAGCCCATCACGGTGGCGGTTATGGGCTGTGTGGTCAACGGCCCGGGCGAGGCCTCCGCTGCTGATTGCGGGATTGCCGGCGGTGTGGGCGAGGGCCTGCTGTTTAAGCACGGACAGATTGTGAAGAAGGTCCCTCAGGATCGGCTTGTGGACGAGCTGTTCGCCTTGATCGATACCCTTTAAGTTCTGGAAAGTGAGTTGACAGAATGTCAAAAGAGATACCGTTTTTGCAGATGTTTGTGGCCCTGAACCACTGGCGGGAGCTGGCCATCGGCGTGGCGGGCTGGCAGATCGTGTCCGCCGCCATCGACAAGGCCAGCCGCAGCGCCGACTTAGAGGTGAAGGGGGCGGAAGGGGCTGGGCCAAATCTGGTCCGAGAGGCAGAGGATACCATCTGTCGGGCTTACGGTCTGAGCAGTGTGCGCATCCGCTCCGCAGCGCCGGAGCCCAAGCCCAAGCCCCAGCCTCCTAAGGTCCGGGAAGAGAAGGGGGCGGAGTCAGCTCCTGTGCCTGAGCAGGAACAGGCCAAGCCCCAGGATGCCTTCGCCCGGGCAGAGGCCATCCGGGCCGCCGCTATGAAGGACGCCGCAGTGCGGGCGGTGCCCGTCAGCCCGGAGGAGAAAAAGAAGGTCATCTTCGGCAAGCCCATTAAGAAGCAGGCGATTCCCATGTCTGACTTGGAGCTGGACATGGGAATGGTGGTGGTGGAGGGCGACGTATTCGCCGTGGACCACCGGGAGCTGAAAAAGCGGGGAGCATGGGTAGTGGCTTTCGATATGACCGACTACACGGGCTCTATCCGAGTGAATAAATTCTTCCCCGGGGAGGAAGGCAAGCCCATCGTGGATGGGGTGAAGAAGGGGATGCACCTAAGGGTACAGGGGCGGCTGAATCTGGATCGCTTCTACGGCGACATGGTGCTGGAGCCCATAGCCGTTACCGTGGAAGAGAAGGCTCAGCGCCAGGACAACGCCCCCGAGAAGCGGGTGGAGCTCCACCTGCACACCAATATGTCCGCCATGGATGCCCTGACGGCGGTGGGCTTTAAGACGGACTCTACCATCGGTACCGACAAAAATGTGGTGAAACGGGCAGAGCGCTGGGGACACCCGGCCATCGCTATCACTGACCACGGCGTGACCCACGCATTTCCAAACGCCAAGCACTCGGCCAAGAAGATCAAGATCCTCTTCGGCGTGGAGGCCTACTTTATCAATGACGTGGATGACCGGGTGGTGGTCCACGGGGAGGTAAACCAGCCCTTTGATGAGGAAATCGTCTGCTTCGACATTGAAACCACCGGTCTGGACCGGCGCAGGGAGGCCATCATCGAGATCGGCGCGGTGGTACTGAAAAACGGCGAAGTAGGGGAGCGGTTCAATACCTTTGTTACCCCGGGCAAGGCGCTGACGCCGGAGATCATCAATCTGACAGGGATCACCGATGCCATGCTGGAGGGAGCGCCCAGCCAGGAGGAAGCGCTGCGGGCCTTCCTGGACTTCGCGGGGGACCGCCCCTTGGCGGCCCACAATGCGGATTTTGACATGGGGTTTATCGCTGCGGGCTGCCGGAAATATGGGCTCCCGTTCCGCAACGCCTCCATCGACAGTCTGATTTTGGCCCAGAATCTGCTGCCCGACCTGGGTAAGTATAAGCTGGACATTGTGGCGGAGCGGCTGCAGCTGCCCGCATTTAATCACCACCGGGCCAGCGATGACGCGGCCACGGTGGCCTATATGCTGCCCCCCTTTTTCAGAATGATGGAGGAGATGGGACTGCATGATCTGAAGGACATCAATCCCTATATGCCCCGGCTGCGCAAAAACGGAAAAGCACGGAGACAGCCGAAGCATTTGATTGTAATTGCCAAGAACAACACCGGCCTGCGCAATCTGTACAAGCTGGTGTCCCTGTCCCAGCTGGAACACTTCAAGCGCTACCCCATCATGCCCAAGTCCCTCATCAACGAGAACC
>CAJMQD010000028.1 GCA_905215425.1 uncultured bacterium | reverse complement strand
CCTTGGACAGGTCCCGAATCTGGGCCAACTTCAGCTCAAAAGACAGCGTGGCTGACTCCAGACCCATCTGGCGCAGCTGCTTCAGGGCCTGACTGTTGAAGGTGTTTAGTCCGAAGTCCCCCCTGGCCCGCAGACCCAGCTGAAGGGCCCGCTCCACCCCATCCCAGGTGGGACACAGGGCTTGATCCACCCCACGTTTTTTCAGGTCAACAAGGGCCTCCTCCACCTGGGGCCACTCCCGGTCCCAGCAGATACGGGGCAGAGCCGCTCCGACCGGTACCCCGGCGGCCCGGGTGCGCTCCAGCAGCTCCGGATGGGCGGATAGCTCCTCCACTGGCAGATAGATCAGCGCGGGGGACAGGGCCAGCAGCTGGTCGCTGAGCTGCTCCGCCCGGCGGAGGGACAGGGTGAACACCGGCGGCTGGCGTCGGCTTTCATAGCGCACGCCCGGGCGGAAGGGGCCGGTGCGGCGCTCCGGCAGGGTCACCCGCTGCTGCGACAGCTCCTCCAGCGCCTGCCGGCGCATGGCATTCAGCGCGGACAGGGGCAGGGACAGGCCCTCGTCTATCCGGACGACGGCCTTCTCGCAGGCATAGGGGGTGCCGCCGGTGCGGGACAGCTGCCCGGCCACCTTTTCCCGGGTCAGCGGAACATTCACCGCAGATTCCGGTTCCGGACCCTCCACCGTGACCAGGTGCCCCTCCCGGTCCTGCACCGCCGCCTGGGCGGGCTGCCCGGCGCATATCTTGGCGAAAAACTGGACGGGTTCCTTTCGGTTTTCCCCGTTTTCATAGGTTGCCCGCGCCCGGGCAAACAGCTCCTTGGGCTCCGGCGTCTCTTCACGCACCCCGACCATCTGGGGTCCCGTCCGGTCCATATAGTAGCCGTCTGTAAACCCCTGGCGGGAGAAGGCCAGCTCCAGCTCCTCCAGCTCCTGCCGGGTGGGCTCCCGGTTCTCTTTTATGGCGTTGGCATAGATCCGGGTGACCACGGCCACATACTCCGGCCGCTTCATCCGTCCCTCCAGCTTGAGGCATGCCACACCCATCTTTTTCAGCTCCCGCAGGTGTTCCACCATAGAGGCGTCCTTCAGGGACAGGGGATAGCCATCCGCCTTATTGCCCCAGCCGTATTTCAGGCGGCAGGGCTGGGCACAGAGGCCCCGGTTGCCGCTGCGCTCGCCGATGACAGCGGAGAAATAGCACTGTCCGGAGTAGCACATACACAGGGCGCCGTGGGCGAAGGTCTCGATCTCCACCGGGGAACGGGCGCAGATATACTCGATCTGGTCCCGGCTCAGCTCCCGGCTGAGCACCACCCGCTGAAAGCCCAGATCGGCGCAGCGTTTTACCCCGTCCAGAGAGTGTACCGACATCTGGGTAGAGGCGTGAAGGGGCAGGTCGGGAGCGGCCTGCTTCAGCATCCTCACCACGCCCAGATCCTGCACGATCAGCGCGTCCACCCCCATATCGCTGGCTTGGGCGGCCAGCTGGGCGGCCAGAGGCAGTTCCCGGTCGGTAAGCAGCGTGTTCAGGGTCAGGTGGACCTTCACCCCCCGCAGGTGACAATAAGAAACCGCCTGAGCAGCTTGCTCCGGCGTGAAATTTTTTGCGTTTCGGCGGGCATTGAACGCCCCATATCCGAAATAGACCGCATCGGCGCCGTTCTGCACGGCGGCCTCCACCGATTCCATGGAGCCGGCGGGGGATAGCAGTTCTAACATAGTTGACCTCCTGGGCGCGGGTGTGCTCCCTGGGGCCGTTCTCAAGACGGCTCCAGGGGGGGTAATACAAACCGGAATTTAACGCAGCGAAAATGCGCGCATGATTCCAACAAGCTTGGCAGTTGTCAGGCGCTCAATGCCGGCCGTTCTGCAGCTTGAAGATCTCCCGCTTGCTCTCGGACAGGGCGTTCTCCAGCTGCTTGTTGGCCTCCAGGGCGTCCTTGATCTGCCGGCGGAGATTTTCGCTGCTCTCCTGCTCTTTAAAGTACAGGTCAGCCATGTTCATGGCGGCCAGCACAGCGGCATCGGCAAGAGCCAGGCGGCTGCCCGAGGTCACCTGTCTGATCTGGCCATCTACAAATTCGGCGCAGCGGCGGACATAGGCCGCATCCTCGGCGGCCACCATGTTGTAGTCTTGTCCGGAAATGGTAACTGTAATTTTATTTTTCATTGTGTGACCCTCTCCTGTTCCTGGGCTCTCGCCCGGTTTGGGCGCAATATGCCTATAATATAGTTTGATTATACCATATAACCCCGGGGATGAAAATAAAATATCCATGAATTTTGCGTCTCCACTGCGCAAAAAACGCAGGGATTCAGGCTGCTGCCGGATTTTGCTGTACAACACAGAGGGAAAGGGGACTTTACCTTGGCCGGATTTTGCGGTAGAATAAGAAATATACACCCATCAAAAAACCAGAACAGAAAGAAGGTGGAGCCCTATGTCACAGACCCTGCTGCCGGGCAGCATCATTGCCATGACCGACCAGGCGGCAGACCGCCTGCTGCGGGCAGATAACGGAGACGCGGCTCTGCTTTACCTTCAATTGCTGCGCCGGGGTACGGTAAAGGGGCTGAGCTGGTCGGCTCAGCGGCTGGACGCCGCCCTGTCCCAGCTGCGCAGCATGGGGCTGGCCCCGGCAGAGGTGCCCGTCAGCGACCCCATTCCCAGCGACGCTCCGCCGCCGGAGTACGATCTGGAGGACATCACCCAGGCGCTAGAGGACAAGGCGTCCTCCTTCCCCGCCCTGTGCGATGAGGTAGAGCGCCGCCTGGGCCGGAAGCTGACCGCCAACGACCTGAAAATCCTGTACACCCTATTTGACCACCTGGCCATGCCGGCTGAAGTCGTGCTCATGCTGGTGGGCTGGTGTACCGAGGAGATGGAGCGGAAGTACGGTCCCGGCCGGAAGCCCTTCCTGTCTCAGATCCGGAAGGAGGGCTTTGCCTGGGCCCGCCGGGGCATCGACACCATGGAACAGGCAGAGCGGCACATTCAGCGTCTGCACCGCCTGCGGGGCCGGGAGGCAGAGGTTCTCCGCCTGCTGGATATTCCCCCCCGTCCCCTGGTGGAGCGTGAGAAAACCTATATCGCCGCCTGGGATGACATGGGCTTTGACGACGGTGCGATCCGCATCGCCTACGAAAAGACCATTATGAAAAAGCAATCCATGGACTGGAGTTACTTAAACGGCATTCTCCGCCGCTGGCACGAAAAGGGGCTGCACACCGCCGAAGCAGTGCGGGCCGGAGAGCGGGACCCCAAGGCCATCCGTGCAGGCGGCCAGCCCCAGCGGCCGGAGCCCGCGGGAGAGGAGCGCCGTGCCCGGGAGGACATGGACCGGATGCGCCGGCTGATGGAACAGATGAAGCGGGAGGACAAGTAATATGGCATACGACTCCAATGTACTGCGCCGGGCTACCGCCCGTCTGGAAGAGGGCCGCCGGGCCCGGGCCGACCAGGCGGAGCGCCGCCGGCTGACCGCCTATGCCAAGCAGCCCCGCTTAGCTCAGATCGACCGGGAGCTGCGGGCAACCATGGCCAGCCTGGTTGCCGCTTCCCTGAAAAACGGCGAGCCCGCGGGGGAGGCCGTCCGGGCCATCCGCAGCCAAAATATGGACCTTCAGCGGGAACGGGCGGTGCTGCTGGGCGCCATGGGTCTGCCCGAAGACGCCTTGGACGACAAGCCCGCCTGCCCCAAGTGCGGCGACACCGGCTGGCGGGGGGCCAACATGTGTACCTGCCTGCAAAAGCTGTGCGCCCAGGAGCAGATCAGCGAACTATCTAAGCTGCTGGATCTGGGGGAGCAGTCCTTCGACACCTTCCGCCTGGATTATTACAGTCAGGCCAAGTGGCCCGGGCGGGGCGTATCTCCCCGGGAAAACATGGAGCTGGTGTATGAGGTCTGTCTGAATTATGCCCAGAAGTTCGGGCGGTTCTATTTCAAAAATCTCTTTTTGTCCGGCGCTCCGGGGCTGGGCAAGACCTTCCTGTCCGCCTGCATTGCCCGTTCTGTATCCGAACAGGGGAAAAGCGTGGTGTACGACACGGCGGGCAGCGTGTTCGCCCAGTTTGAAAACCGCAAGTTCCTGCGGGATCAGGAAGATCTGCGGGAGGCCCGGGACGAGACCCGGCGGTATCTCAACTGCGATCTGCTGATCCTGGACGACTTGGGCAGCGAGCTGACCACCCAGTTCACCCAGACTTCCCTCTACGAGCTGGTCAATTCCCGGCTGGTGGCCGGACGCCATACGGTGATCTCCTCCAACCTGACCATAGAGGAGGCCGCCCGGCGATACTCCCCCCAGATCGCCTCCCGTTTGGAGGGGGAATATCATATTCTCCACTTCTTCGGGGACGATATCCGTCTTTTGAAAAAAAGCCAGCTGTAACCCACAGAACCAACGCCCCCTGCCGTTGGGCAGGGGGCGTTCCAGCTTGTCGAAAAAGTGGTAAAACCACTTTTTTGACAAGCTACAAACATTTTAACTGCGTTAAAATGTTGTTGATTTCAAGGAAAGGGAACCCTGACGGTTCCCTTTCCAACTATCCTTCCCTCCGAATCCTTTGGCCGGAAGGACTTTTTCGACTGCCTGCTCTATCTCTCTCAGCGGGCAAAGAAAAATCCCGGGCTGGTCCTGCGGACCAGCCCGGGATTTGTGTTTTGTTTGGTATTTTCTGAATTAGAAAATGCCCTGGCACATCATAGCGTCGGCGACCTTCTGGAAGCCAGCGATGTTAGCACCGGCGACCAGGTCATAGCCCAGGCCGTAGCGCTCAGCAGCCTCGACGGAGGCGTTGTAGATGTTGGTCATGATCTGATGCATCTTGGCGTCAACCTCCTCAGCAGTCCAGTACAGACGCTCGGCGTTCTGAGCCATCTCCAGCTCGGACACGGACACGCCGCAGGCGTTAACAGCCTTGGAGGGGGCCACGACCATGTGCTTCTGCTCCTTCAGGAACTCCAGAGCATCGTTGGTGGTGGGCATGTTGGCGACCTCGATGTAGTACTTGACACCGGACTCGGCGATCAGCTTGGCAGACTCCATCTTGACGTCGTTCTGGGTAGCGGCGGGCATGTAGATGTCCACGTCCTTGACGCCCCAGCACTTCTTGCCCTCGACGAACTCGCAGCCGAACTTCTCGGCGTAGGGCTTGCAGTGCATAGGATCCTTGGCGCGCATCTCCAGGATGAAGTTCAGCTTCTCGTCGGTGCAAACGCCCTCGGGATCGTGGATGTAGCCGTCGGGGCCGGCGAAGTAAGTGACCTTAGCGCCCAGCTCAGCAGCCTTCTTCATGATGCCCCAGCCCACGTTGCCGTAGCCGGACATAGCGATCTTCTTGTCCTTGATGTCCAGACCGTCGTGCTTCAGCACTTCGCACAGATAGTACACAGCGCCGAAACCGGTAGCCTCGGGACGGAGGATAGAACCGCCGGTCTTGATGTCCTTGCCGGACAGAGCGCCGAACTCGGCAGCGCCAACCAGACGGCGATACTGGCCGTACATGTAGCCGATCTCGCGGCCGCCAACACCCAGGTCACCAGCGGGGCAGTCGATGTCCTGACCAATGTGGCGATACAGCTCGGTCATGAAGGCCTGGCAGAAACGCATGACCTCAGCATCGCTGCGGCCGCGGGGGTCGAAGTCGGAACCGCCCTTAGCGCCGCCGATGGGCAGGCAGGTCAGAGCATCCTTGTAAACCTGCTCGAAGCCCAGGAACTTGATGATGGACAGGTTGACAGAGGGGTCAAAACGCAGGCCGCCCTTGAACGGGCCAAGAGCCGCGTTGAACTGAACGCGGTAGCCGCGGTTGACGTGCCAAACATGATTGTCGTCCTCCCAAGTGACGCGGAAGGAGATAGCGCGCTCGGGCTCGATCATGCGCTCCAGCAGGCAAACCTTCTCATACTCGGGGTGAGCGTCGATGACGGGTTCCAGAGAAGTCAGCACTTCCTCAACAGTCTGCAGGAACTCGGGCTCGTTGGCGTTCTTAGCCTTGGTAGCCTCGAGGACCTTTTCAATGTACTTGTTCATTGGGATCTTCCTCCTGTTATTATAAATTATAGGTGGATTTCCTCTGTTTTCTCACCAAAAACGGTGATGGGGTACTTTCTCGTTACCTCGTACTTAGAATATCACAAAAGTTATATATGTAAATCAAGTTTTTAATTGTGGGTTCCACATTGTTTTAACTGTACTGGCATTAGTTACGTTATTTTCGCCAGTTTTATCCCCCCTATTCTTGTGTAAAGTACACAACTTTTTTCCTTTTCTTTCCATCCCGAAATTCATTTTTGCAATACTTTGTTAATCAAATGCCAAACCGAGGAAAGCAGTCCGGCTCCAATCCCAGTTTTTCCCCGTTTTTTGATCGATCCACTTGAGCATCGCGAATTTTTCGGCAGAATTTCCGGCATTTTTCAGGTCCGCAGGTTCCCGAATCAGCCACGCCCGGTCCGGTCCCAGTTCTCTCAGGGCGGACAGGGCCGCCTGCTGGGCAGCGGCGCCGCCCAAAAGCTCTTTACAAACCGTCAGATGCGGCCCTGCCTCTTCGGCGCACAGGCAGAAGGGCCCTTGTTTGCTCTCCCCGATATACAGACCGCCGCCATCCACCCGGCAGCAGCCCGCCTGCATCTCAAGGGCCTGCCGGGGATAGGCAATGTGGGGCATCCCCCCCAGCAGTTCCTCCCGCAGCGCACCGTATTCCTCCGGAGCGGCACGCCGGATCTGTACCCCAGGCTCCGGCCCGGGCAGATTTTCTGCCTCCAGCTTCCTCTGGGTCAGTACAAAGCACTCCCGAAAGCCGTTCCGGCTGAAAAAGCTGTGCAGCGAGGGCTGGGCCGGAACGGTGGTCACAGCAGGGATGGACAGGCTCCGGAAATACTCGTCCGCCCAGGCCAGCAGCGCCCCCGACATCCCCCGCCCCCGGCATTGGGGATGGGTGGCCACCGCATAGAGATAGGCCGCCCGAAAGTCCCCCTCCCCCGGAAGTCGAAAGACAGTATCGAACCAGGCCGTCATAGCCCGGATACTCCCCTCCTCTTCCAGCACCAGCACCCGCTCCGGTTCATAATAAGTGTGGTAAAAGTTGTCAATATAGGCATCTTCATCCCCGAAGGCCAGCTTCCACAGCTGCCGCTGGGCGGGGATATCCTCCGGCACGGAGGTGCGGATGTTCCACATAGCGTTCTTCTCCTTTGATCTTCTCTCCCGCCCGCGGGGGCGAAACCATGCGTCAATTTCTCGTCAGCGTTCTGACTCCGGCGTATACCGCCCCACCCACCGCCAGCGAGATCAGGCTTTTCAGCAGGACCATATGGGTCACGCTGGCCCAAAAGTAGGTCAGCGTATCCGCCTCCAGCTTGATGCGCCATCCGGGGATCAGGTAGCAGCAGGCCAGATAGGCAGCAACAAAGGCGGCGATACCAAATACAGCGGATAAACATTTCCCTTTCATAACGGCACCTCCAGTTCTGTTCTCCAGTGTTTTTTATAAATACGAAAGACAAAAAGCCCCTGCCGCCGCGTCCCGGCGGGGCGCTTCAGCAGGGGCAGACGGCCGGTCAATAGGGGCCGTAGATATCGCTCTTTTTGGGCATGATCAGAGCGCAGATCAAATAGGCCAGCAGGCCAACGCCCCACAGGAAGAAGGCCAGCACCCAGATCACCCGGACCACAGTGGGGTCGAGGCCGAAGTATTCCGCAAACCCTCCGCATACGCCCAACAGCTTTTTATCCGGGCCGTCCAAACGATACAGCTTTTTTCCTTCCATAGAAAGCCCTCCTTATATAATAATTGTCCCGGTACAAGACTTTTATGCTCCCAACCCGATCTGTGTTCCCCGCCCGGGGCAAGGGAGGCAGAATTTGACGCGGATCGGCAGCACACAGCACGATCAGCACTTATATTATACATTAAAACACAAAAGAAAACATGAAGAAACAATTAAAAAACGCTTATTTTTTCTCCACCGCCGCCACCAGATCGCCGTTGGCGTTGAAGCATACCCGGCGGATATTGTTGCCCGTGTTCTTGGCGATGTCGTCCATGCGCAGACTCTCCGTCACCGTAGATTCCAGGGAGAAGGCCACACCGTGGCGCTTGGCCCGGCCGGTACGGCCGATCCGGTGGACGTAGTCCTCGTTGTGGTCGGGAATGTCATAGTTGAACACCGCGTCCACGTCGTCGATGTCCAGACCGCGGGCGGCTACATCCGTGGCCACCAGCACCCGCAGCTGCCCATCCCGGAACTTCTGCAGGGTCTTTTCCCGCACCCGCTGCTGGATGTCGCCGTGGATCGGCTCGCAGGAGATCTCCCGCATCTGTAAAAGCCCCGTCAGGCGGTCCGTCATGTTTTTGGTGTTGCAGAAGGCGATGACCCGGTCATAGCCCCCCATCTCCAGCAACCGGGCCAGAGTGTCCGCCTTCCGGCTGCGGTCCACCTCCAGGCGGTACTGGACGATGTCGGGTTTGTTCTCCTGGTCAGCCTGAACGGTGATCTCCGCCGGGTCCCGCTGGTATACCCAGGAGATGTCCAGCACCTCCCGGCTGATGGTGGCGGAGAACATACCCAGGTTCTTCCGCTTGGGCATCAGGTCCAGAATATGGGTCACGTCACGGACAAAG
>CAJMQD010000027.1 GCA_905215425.1 uncultured bacterium | reverse complement strand
CCAGAGCGCCGGGATAGCCCATCAGAGGAGAGGGCAGGTCGGCCTCGATGAAGTAGCCGCCGCACTCCAGCAGGCGCTTCAGCAGGGGCTCGGTGTGGGCATCGTTGGTACAGAAGTAAGCCGCCTTCTGGCCGTACTTCTCAACCCACTCGGGCACCTTCTCCAGAACATAAGCCTGAGCGCCGGACACGCCAACGTCAGAGGTGGGATCGGGAGCGGTTTCCAGCACGAAGTTCATGCCAAACTCCTCGCAGGCGGCCTTCATGATGGCCACACGGCGGGACATGGTCTCGTAAGACATGTGGCGGGGGAAGGAGATGTGCACGAAGGTGTCGCAGCCCAGCTCGTGGGCAGTACGGATGATCAGGTAGCCGCGGGACACGAAGTCGTTGTTGCACACCAGGTCGGCAGCGGAGCCGATCTCGGGCAGGTCCTCGTGGGACTCGCCGGCAATGCAGAGGATGTCAGGACGGGACTCCTTGATCTTACGGAAGGCCTCGGTAACGCCGGGGACGGACTGGTTCACGATGATCGCCTTCATCTGGGGGTCGGCGGACATATTCACAATGGTCTGAATGGTGGTCTCCAGCTCGTCGCCGAAGTTGTCGGGGTAGGTGGCCAGCTTGACCATGTCCTCGCCGTACTCGGCCTGGAAGGCCTCTGCACCGCGGCGGTCATCCTCAGACTGAGAGACGGAACCGGTCACGATACCAATGTGGTAGGTGTCGTCTTTCTCCTCAGGCTTCTTGCCGCAGGCAACGCAAGAGAGCACCATAACGAGGGCCAAGAGCATAGATACTGCTTTTTTCATGTTTACCTCCAATTCATTATTTCCGCTGTATCGCCTCTCCTCCAAAAGAAACGATGAACAGGGTCGCCCCTGTTCTTTACACCGCGGATGCGTTGTGCTTACTCGATTTTATCAGATAAGTTCACAATCTGTCAACAACTCTATGTCCTAAAATGGAGTCCAAAAGTGGACAAGTGTTTTCCTATATTGCACACTTTTTGTAAATTTTCCGCTAAATTTGCAATTTTCCCGGGTTTGAGTGCTAAAAATGGTTGGATTCCTGTATTTCACCAGAAAAGGGAAATTTTTCTTGCGTCATGCTGTTTTCTTCCTGTTTTTCGGGATACTCCCATAAAAACCGCGGGAATCAAAGGCCCTTTCTCTGAATTTTGGAAGAACCTATCCTTCAAAACCTGTCCCAATTGTGGGACGAACCGATCCGGCTCCCCCTGTTTCCACGCCCTCGCAGACTGTCGCCCCCGGAAGAACCAAACAACAGAAAACGGCATGACCGAAGTCACGCCGTTTCCGCTATCCCAGAACGCCCAGGTGCTCCAGCAAAATTTTCACGCCCATAAGGATCAGAATGACGCCGCCTGCCAGCTCCGCCCGGCTGCGGGACTTCTCCCCCAGCACCGAACCTGCCCACACGCCTGCACTGGAAAAAAGAAAGGTGACCACTCCAATAAACACCACGGCACGCACAATATTTACCCGCAAGAAGGCAAAGGTGACCCCCACGGCCAGAGCGTCGATGCTGGTAGCCACCGCAAGGGGCGCCATAGCCTTGGGCGAAAAGGACGTTTCCATATCCTCATCCCCCTCCTGCCGGGACTCCCGGATCATATTGATGCCAATGATGCTCAGCAGCACAAAGGCGATCCAATGGTCCACTGAAACGATCAGATCCTGCAGCTGTACGCCTAACAGCCAGCCCACCAGAGGCATCAGCGCCTGAAAGCCCCCAAACCACACTCCGCAGGTCAGGGCATGGGCCGGTTTTACTCTGCCCACAGACAGCCCCTTGCACACCGAAACGGCAAAGGCATCCATAGACAGTCCCACCGCCAAAACAAACAGTTCCCAAAGTTCCATACGCAAACTCCTTCTTTTCTTCCGCTCCTCCCCCGCCGCCCCTCCCTGGGCGGCGCAGGGGCCCCTTAGGGAGTCTTTTCCGTTTCGCAGACAAAGAAAAAAGACCTATCTGTCCCGGGACAGATAAGTCTCGTCAATTAAGATCCGGCCAGGAGGAACCCCCTCCAGCTTGTTGACCGGACCGCGCTATGCGCTGACTACTCCCTTATTGTTTCACCAACTTTATCATACCCCTTCCGGCCCTGTCAAGTCTATCCCCGTGTTCTCCCAATTTTATCCTTCTTTCTGCAGAAACATTCTTTTTACAAGAAAATGATTTTTTTGCAAAAAAGTGTTGACACTCGCAAAGCTTTGTGGTAGTATACTGCTTGCGCTGAACAACACGGCGCAAACACCACGCGCGAGTGGTGGAATTGGTAGACTCGCTGGCTTCAGGTGCCAGTGCTCGCAAGGGCGTGCGGGTTCGACTCCCGCCTCGCGCACCAAAGAAAGACACGACAAGGTCGTGTCTTTCTTTTTTCTTTTATCCCGTTGTCCATCCAGCAGATCTGCAAGCAAAAAAAGAATGACCCCCGACCAGTTTTCCAGTCAGGAGTCATTCTTCGTAGTGCTTGGGCTCTACCATCCGTGATTAACCTCTCTTTCTACAGATTTTCGGTTCCGATCATCCTGTCTCGCTGCTTCGACTCTCATTTATATCAACGCACAGTGTGCGGTTCTTTGCCGTATATGACGACTGCATTTGGAGAGCTTGCTTCTTTGGATGTCGGTTCCTTCCCCGTTTTCAATTTCCGGGGCGAATCACTTGTACATTGGACTCACCCTTTCTGTACCTAAATAATAGCAAAAAAGATCCGGAAAAACAATTCGCAAAACTCCACGAACTTTCCCTTTTGTTTTTGTGCGTTCCGACTGTTTTTATTTGTTTTTTATCTTCACCATTGATATATCTCACAATATCGTTTATAATATTAGTATTGTGTTTCGATCCGGGCCGTACAAGCTGTGCGGTCCGGATTTATTCGTTTTTCCTCCGTCCTCTCCCCTTTTTTATCCCAAATTCCAACAAATAGCCAGTTTTATTCTTTCTTCTCCCAATTCGTTGACAGTTTCCCCGCTTTTCACTATAATAAAGCAGATCTTGATTTGATTCCCACTCTGGTCCGTATTTCCCCGGTGCGGCTGGATTGGGATACTTCTTTCCATCGACAAATTTAAGTCCAACCTTAAAGGAGGTCCCCCCATGAGTTCCCCCCAAGCTCCCAAAGAAAACAAAATGGGTGTTATGCCGGTCAACAAGCTGCTGCTGAGCATGTCTATCCCCATGATGCTGTCTATGCTGGTACAGGCCCTATATAATGTAGTAGACAGCGTCTTTGTCTCCCGCATCAGCGAAGACGCCCTGAACGCCGTCTCGTTAGCCTTCCCGATTCAAAACCTGATGATCGCGGTTTCTGTGGGCACCGGCGTGGGCATCAACGCCCAGCTCTCCCGCTACTTAGGCTCCAAAGACCAGAAGCACGCAGATGCCACCGCAGTCAACGGCCTGTTTGTTTCCATCATCAGCTTGCTGGTCTTTACTCTGCTGGGACTGACCGGCTCCCGCTTTTATTACACGATTCAAACAGATATTCAGCCCATTATAAATTACGGCCGCGACTATCTGTTAATTGTCTGCGGGTGCTGTGTGGGCCTGTTTGTTCAAATCACCATGGACCGGATCTTACAGTCCACCGGCCGCACCGTCCTGACCATGTTCACGCAAATTTTAGGGGCCGGCATCAACATCATCCTGGACCCCATCCTGATTTTCGGATTGTTCGGCTTTCCCCGTTTAGAGGTGGCGGGCGCCGCCATCGCCACCGTGATCGGGCAGATCATGGCCGCCTGCCTGTCCATCTTCTTCAACTGGAAGCTGAATCCCGACGTCCACTTCCAGTTTAAGGGCTTCCGCCCCGACGGCGGCATCATCAAGGGCATTTACAGCGTAGGCGTCCCCTCCATCATTATGGGCTCTATCGGCTCTGTTATGACCTTTGGCATGAACCAGATCCTGCTGGCCTTCACCGCCACGGCCACCGCCGTGTTCGGTATCTATTTCAAGCTTCAGTCCTTTATCTTCATGCCTGTGTTCGGCCTGAACAACGGCATGGTGCCCATCGTGGCCTACAACTACGGCGCCCGCAAGCCCAGCCGCATCACCGCCACCATCAAGCTGAGCATCTGCTACGCCGTGGGCATCATGGTTGTGGGTCTGCTGATCTTCCAGTTCTTCCCCGACGCACTCATTGGGATGTTCATGGCGGAGGACGGCTCCTCCGCCGACCTGCTGACCATCGGTGTGCCCGCCCTGCGGATCATCTCCATCAGCTTCCCCTTTGCCGGCTTCTGCATCGTCTGCGGCTCTGTGCTGCAGGCCCTGGGACACGGTTTTCTGTCCATGCTTGTCTCGGTGGTGCGCCAGCTGTGCGTGCTGCTGCCCGCCGCATTCATCCTGTCCCGTCTGCTGGGTCTGCACGCTGTCTGGTGGTCCTTCCCCATCGCCGAGATCTTCTCTCTGGCGCTCAGTACCCTGTTCCTGAGTCACGCCTTCCACAAGGAGATCAAGCCCCTTTATTAAAGCAGCAGCGCACCCGCCGTTTTTCGGCAGGTGCGTTGTTTTTTGCAAAAAACCGTGTTATTCTGGAGGTAAAGGAGGGATCAACCATGGAGAACGCCCCTGTCTGCGGCCGGTTTGCCCCCAGTCCCAGCGGACGGATGCATCTGGGCAACCTGTGGTCCTGTCTGCTGGCCTGGCTGTCCGCCCGCAGTGTGGGCGGGCGCATGGTGCTGCGGCTGGAGGATCTGGACCCCGACCGCTGCCGTCAGGAATACTGTGACCAAGTCATGCGGGATCTGGAGTGGCTGGGCCTGGACTGGGACAACGAGCCGGTATATCAGAGCCGGCGCAGCGAGCTCTACCGCGCCGCCTTTCAGTCGCTTTCTGCCTCTGGGCTGGTCTACCCCTGCTACTGCACCCGGGCGGAGCGCTTGGCCGCCTCTGCCCCCCACCGCTCCGACGGGCTGTCGGTATACAGCGGTCGGTGCCGCGCCCTGACGCAGGCGCAGCGGGAGGAGCTGTCCCGCACCCGGCGCCCCGCCTGGCGGATCGCCGTACCCGACCATCAAGTCTCCTTCCCCGACCTGTGCCAGGGCACCTATACGGAAAATCTGGCCCGGGACTGCGGGGACTTCATTCTCCGCCGCTCCGACGGGGTGTACGCCTATCAGCTGGCGGTGGTGGTGGACGACGCCGACATGGGGGTGACCCAGGTGGTCCGGGGCAGCGACCTGCTGTCCTCCGCCCCCCGGCAGCTGTGGCTCCAGCAGCAGCTGGGCCTGCCCCATCCGGAGTACGGCCATGTGCCCCTGCTGCTGGCCCCCGACGGCCGCCGCCTGGCCAAACGGGACCGGGACCAGGAGCTGGGCCAGCTTCAGCGGCAGTATACCGCCCAAGAGCTGGTGGGTCTCCTGGCCCACGCCGCCGGACTCATCCCGGAGCCCGCTCCCGTCTCCCCCCGTGACCTGCTGCCCCTGTTCGCCTGGGAGAAGGTCCCCCGGGAGGATCTGGTCCTGCGGATGGAGCAATAGCCGCCGCTCATGGGTTCCCGGACAGGCGGGACGTTATACGAATTTCAAAATTCGTTTGATATCCCCGAGGTTCTCGGCAAAATAGATTCCCTCTTGTCGCTCTTTGGAGGACAGTCCTTTTTCAATCATATGATTCAGAAGCGCTTTCAAATCATTGTAGTAACCGTTCAGGTTATAGAGAATACACGGCGCGTCCAGATGCTTCAGAGACACCTTTGACATGACCTCTGTAATTTCTTCCAACGTTCCTGTGCCGCCGGGGAAGGCAATAAAGGCATCGCCCAACTCGATCATTTTATGTTTCCGCTCCGCCATATCCTTGGTCACGATCAATTGGGTCAAGCCGTCATGCTGAAATTCCTTTTCGATGAAAAACTGCGGCTCGACACCTGTCACTTCACCGCCGGCCTTCAAAACGCTGTCCGCAATCGCGCCCATCAGTCCGGATTTGGAGCCGCCGTAGACCAGCGCATTTCCGCTGTTCCCGATCCATGCGCCCAACTCCTCGACCGCTTTTCGTAAGCTCAGGTCATTTCCTTCATTTGCGCCAAGATAGACGGTGATATTCATCCAAAATCTCCTCCGATTTCTACAAATCCCGCGGCCTTCTTCATAGCTTCACCCCGACCGCGGACTCCAACGGCTGCCTCATCCCCTCACCGGGCCTCTGGTCCACTCCTCCCCTGCGGGGCGGGGGGTGGTGCGGCACAGGTTATACAGGTCGGTACAGCGGCTCTCCAATTCAAACAGCCGCCGCCCCTCCTCCTCCAGCCCCCGCGCCTGAACGGGCATGGTCAGGATGGGCAGACAGGCCCGCCCTTTCATCTCCCTCAGCAGCTCCTGCCCCCGGGCGTTGAAGCCCAGCACCCGAATGTATGGGGGGGCAGCGGGCACGTCCGCCGCCGTAATCCCCAAAAAGGCCCACAGCACCAGCCGCCGCAGGCGGGAATGGGTATAGCGCTTGGTCTTGGCCAGGTCGAAAAACTCCTCCATGGATCGGCACTCCCGCCCTGCCCGCTCCAGACGGTTGGGCAGGCCCTCCGCCGCTCCGGCGTCGGGCAGACGCCCCCAGTCCTCCGCTGACATGGTGCGCACCCGGGTGAGCATGGCCCGTTCCAGCTGCCTCAGGGCGGGCAGCTCCACCCCGTTCTCCCGCAGCAGTGCCGCCCCCTCCCGGGGCAGATAGGGGGCCATCAACTCCCACTCCCCATCCATAAGATGACCCCGAATGGCGGTGGCGGACAGGGTGGGGTTGTGCTGCCAGAACAACTGGTTGGTCTCCTCCCGGGAGGCCGACCCGGCGAACACGGCGGCCTCGTTGTGTCCGGCCCCCTCCCGCTTTACGGTAAAGGGGCGGATGGCGCTGTTCAGGCTGTTCAGCGCCCGGATATACTCAATGCCAAGGGTGTTGTTGGGCCGGGACAGGGCGGCAGCGTCCGATCCCAGCAGCTGCTCCGCCACCCCCTGCCGGGCGGCAGGAAAGGAAAGGCCCCGGCTGAGCTGCTCCTTCAGCAGGGCGGGATACTCCCTCCCGTCCAGACAGGCGGCCACCCGCTCCAGCTGTTCCATGTCCCCGCCCTCGCTGCCGAAGGACAGGGCATCCACGATCCCGCTGGCATTCAGAATGGATACCGCCCCCCGGGCGAAGGACTCCGCCGAGGACACCGCCCACACTGTGGGCAGCTCCAGCACCAGATCCACGCCCCCCATCAGGGCCAACTGCGCCCGGGTCCACTTGTCGGCGATGGCGCAGTCCGCCTGCTGCACCCAATTTCCGCTCATCACAGCGGCCACCGGTACGTCCCGGCCCAGCTTAGCTCGGGTCCGGGCGATCTGCCCGGCGTGGCCGGTATGAAAGGGGTTATATTCCGCAACGATTCCGATCGCCCCCATGATATTCTCTCTTTCTCCAAATAAATTGGCAAAATTTTTGTGAAAAAAGGTTGTCTTTCTCCCACATTCGCTGTAAAATAGAGCAGAATGTGGGTTCTGTTATACTATAATACCACCCGCCCTGAAAAGGCAACCAAAATATATCATCTGACAAAGGAGAATCGTCCCATGAACATTCTGGTCATCAACGCCGGCAGCTCCTCCCTGAAGTATCAGCTGCTGAATCCCGAGACCGAGCAGGTGCTGGCCAAGGGCCTGTGCGAGCGCATCGGCATCGACGGCAAGTTTACCTATAAGCCCACCGGCAAGCAGGCCGTGAAGGAGGCCGATGTGGCTATGCCCACCCACTCCGAGGCCATTCAGGCTGTGCTGAATGCCCTGGTGGACAAGGACAACGGCGTGATCGCCTCCATGAAGGAGATCGACGCTGTGGGTCACCGCGTGGTCCACGGCGGCGAGAAGTTCGCCAAGTCCGTCCTGATCACCGACGAGGTCATGGCCGCCATCGAGGAGTGCAACCCCCTGGCCCCCCTGCACAACCCCGCCAACATCATCGGCATCAAGGCCTGCCAGAAGCTGATGCCCGGCACCCCCATGGTCGCCGTGTTCGACACCGCCTTCCACCAGACCATGCCTCCCGTCGCTTATACTTACGCTCTGCCCTATGAGTATTACGAGAAGGACGCCGTCCGCCGCTACGGCTTCCACGGCACCAGCCACAAGTATGTCTCTCAGCGGGCCGCCGCTATGCTGGGCAAGCCCATTGAAGAGCTGAAGCTGATCTCCTGCCACCTGGGCAACGGCTCCTCCGTCACCGCTATCGACGGCGGCAAGTCTGTGGACACTTCCATGGGCTTCACCCCCCTGGCCGGTCTGCCCATGGGCACCCGCTCCGGCGACATTGACGCCGGCATCATGGAGTACCTGATGAACAAGTACAACATGAACATCAACGAGATGCTGACCATCCTGAACAAGAAGTCCGGCGTGCTGGGTATCTCCGGCGTGTCCTCCGACTTCCGCGACCTGGAGTCCGCCGCCGAGCAGGGCAACAAGCGCGCCGCTCTGGCTGTTGAGGCCTTCGAGTACGGCGTGAAGAAGCTGATCGGCTCCTATGCCGCCGCCATGGGTGGTGTTGACGCCATCATCTTTACCGCCGGCGTGGGCGAGAACGGCATCGGCAACCGTGCCAACATCGTCAAGGGTCTGGAGTTCATGGGCGTCAAGCTGGATGCCGAGGCCAACAAGGTCCGCGGCGAGGAGACCGTGATCTCCGCCGCCGACTCCAAGGTGAAGGTCCTGCTGATCCCCACCAATGAAGAGC
>CAJMQD010000026.1 GCA_905215425.1 uncultured bacterium | reverse complement strand
GACCACAGAGGAGGTGATACAGTCCTGGATATCCTCTGCTTTGACGTCGAAGAGAGACAGGATATCCTTGATATCCACGGCGTACTGGTCGGAGGTCTTACTGCGGTCTGTGGCGATGCGGGCCTCGAAGACGATCTGATCGTCCTTGATGCCGCCGATGACAATATTGGTGTTGCCGATGTCGATAGCTAAGAGCATAAACATTACCTTCCAGAACAGCGATGTTTCTATTCGGGATGTGTGAGCAGCCGGAGCTTATTTATTACCCGCAGCGGACTCTTTCATGGTGTGGCTGGCTACCTGCAGCAGAGCCTTGCCGATGGCGGTGACCAGCACCAGGGCGGCAATGGCCTCCATCACGCCGGAGCCGGTGACCGTGCCCATGACCAGGCCGTATACGGCGGTGATGGCTACCTGCTTGGCCTGGGCGTACTGGGCGGCCAGCAGGAAATAGATGCTGCCCATGACGAAGGCGGTGTTGGTCATAGACCCAACGAAGCCCACGATAGGCAGGGCAATAAGATCAGGAGCCTTGACCTTCTTCAGGCCGATCCACAGCCAGCCGGCGACCAGACCGATCATCACCCGGCAGCCCACCGCGATCCACAGGGCCTTTAAAGCGCCCAGAGTTCCGCTGTTGCTGGCCGCCACAAAGGGGGAGAAGGCGAAGGACAGCAGCGTGGGAGCCACAGTGTTGCTGACCATGGAACAGATGCCGACGACACCGCCCAGGATGGAGCCGGCCAGAGGGCCAAAGAGAATGGCGCCTAAAATCACGGGGATATGAACGGTGGTGGCCTTAATAATGGGCAGTTGGATCATGCCCAGGGGGGTGTTGGCCAAGAGGACCACGATGGCGGCCATCAGGGCCACCCCTACCATCCAGTGGGTGTCGTGCTTGCGGGTTTTCATATTCAATTACCTCCTGCTGCCGCTCTCCCTGCTGGAGATGCAGCGCAAATTTGGACAGGGCGCTGGGCGCCTGTCCGGGCCATTATACAGGAAGCCTAGGAAAGATGCAATAAAAATTTCTTATTTTGTAGTTTTTCTTTCAAACATCAGGGGGGCGAATCGCCGCCTATCCCCGGCAGAGACTCTTTACAGAAGGGGGAGAACTTTGTATAATGGACGAAAAAACCGCCGCGGACGGAAAGAGAGGAACTGGCTTATGCTGAAGGGAAAAACTGTTTTGTTGGGGATCACCGGGGGAATCGCCGCCTATAAGGCCGCTTATCTGGCCTCGGCCCTGGTCAAGCTCCACGCTTCGGTGGAGGTGATCATGACGGAGCACGCCACCAAGTTCATCGCCCCCCTGACCTTTGAACAGCTGACGGGCAACCGGGTGATGGTGGACACCTTCGACCGGAACTTCAGCCATCAGGTGGAGCACATCGCCCTGGCAGACCGGACGGATCTGGTGATGGTGGCTCCGGCCACGGCCAATGTATGCGCCAAGCTGGCCCACGGCCTGGCGGACGATATGCTGACCACCACAGTGCTGGCCTGTACCTGTCCCAAGCTGATCGCCCCGGCGATGAACACGAAAATGTTCGAAAATCAGGTGACTCAGGACAACCTGGAGACCCTGCGGCACTACGGGTGGGAGGTCATTGCTCCCGCCTCCGGACGGCTGGCCTGCGGCGCGGTGGGGGCGGGCAAGCTGCCTGAGCCCCAGGAGCTGCTGCAGTATATTCTGCGCCGGCTGGCCCTGCCCCACGATTTGGCGGGCAAGCGGGTGCTGGTCACCGCCGGACCCACTCAGGAATCTCTGGACCCGGTGCGCTATCTCACCAACCACTCCACGGGCAAGATGGGCTATGCCATTGCAAAGATGGCCATGCTCCGGGGGGCGGAGGTCACCCTGATCTCCGGGCCTACGGCCCTGGAGAGGCCCCCCTTCGTCCGGATGGTGGATGTGGTGTCCGCCCAGGATATGTTTGAGGCGGTGGCCGCGCACAGCGGGGACAGCGACTTCATTTTCAAGGCAGCGGCAGTGGCCGACTATACGCCGGAGGATTACAGCAGCGACAAGATAAAAAAGAAGGACGGAGACCTGAGCATCCCCCTGAAGCGCACCCAGGACATCCTGAAGTATCTGGGGGAGCATCGCCGGGCGGGACAGGTGATCTGCGGCTTCTCCATGGAGACCCGGGACATGGTGGCCAACAGCCGGGCCAAGCTGGAGAAGAAAAATGTGGATATGATCTGTGCCAACAACCTGAAGGTAGCGGGCGCCGGCTTCGGGGTGGATACCAATGTGCTCACGGTCATCACCAAGGAGGACACGGTGGAGCTGCCTCTGCTGTCCAAGGAGGAGGCCGCCTTGCGCATCCTGGATCTGGCGGTTCAGCAGAGCAACAAGACAAAGTGAGATAAGTGAGATAACGAAAAAGAGGAGGCTCAGCCTCCTCTTTCAGGCTGTCGAAAAAGTCCTTCCGGCCAAAGGATTCGGAGGGAAGGATAGTTGGAAAGGGAACCGTCAGGGTTCCCTTTCCTTGAAATCAACAACATTTTAACGCAGTTAAAATGTTTGCAGCTTGTAAAAAAAGTGGCTTTGCCACTTTTTTTACAAGCTGAAGAGGAGGCTCAGCCTCCTCTTTTTATATTTGTGCGCAAATGCGTATTACCCCACTGTGTTTTCCAACGCACCGATACCGTCGATCTCACACCGGACTACGTCGCCGGGACGCATGTATTTCGGGGGATCAAAGGCCATGCCAACGCCGGAGGGCGTACCCATGGCGATGATGGTGCCGGCCAGGAGGGTGATGCCCTGGGTCAGCTGATGGACGGCAGTTTCGATGGAAGTGATCATCAAATCGGTGCTGCTGTTCTGCCGCAGTTCGCCGTTTACATAGGAGCGGATCCCGGCCTTGGGCATCCAGTCCAGCTCATCCCGGGTGACGATCCAGGGCCCCATGGGGGTGAAGTTGTCCAGACTCTTGCCGAAATACCACTGCTGGTGGGCGGACTGCAGGTCGCGGGCGCTGACGTCGTTGAGAATGGTGTACCCTAAGATGTAGTCTTTCACCTGATCTGCGGGGACGTTTTTGGCGTCGCGGCTCAGGATCACAGCCAGCTCTGCCTCATAGTCCAGCTGGCCGGTGAGATTGGAATGGCTGTCGATCATGCCGTTGGGGTCCACCGCCCGGTTGACCCGTTTGCTGAAATAGATCGGCTTGGTCAGCTTGCCGTCATATTTGATGTTGGAGGCCAGAGTCTCGTCCCGGTGCTCATAGTAGTTTACGCCCAGACATACTACGTCCTGTCTGGGTTGGGGAATGGGGGCCAGCAGACGGCAGTCGGACAGGGGCAGGCCCGGAGCGGCGTCCGCCTGGGCTGTAAATTCTGTGGGGAAGCGGCCGTCCAGCTGCCGGATGAATTCGTTCATGTCTTGGGCGGAGAAACCCAATGCACGGACGGGGACCACTTTCTGAGGGTCGGAGGCGATTACGCCCACCTCCTGGACGCCCTGATGGGAATAGGTGAGAAGCTTCATGACATAGTCCTTTCTGAAGGATAATTTTAACTGATTCTATAAAACACCGCCTAAGGGAGACAGTAATCACTCGGCAATCTTATTGGGCGTCAAGGCGGTTATTCATCTTGGTGCTGAGGGGAGCCATATGAGTGGAGATGGCATTGGGGTAGATTTTTGCCATAGTCGCGTCATCGTAGTGGTCATCCAGCCACTGCTCCACTGTGTTGTGGGCGGGCTGCCCCTGGTTCCGGGCGCCGCTGCGGGCCAGAGCCAGGGTGGAAACGGTGATATTGGCCAGCATAAACAGGGCCAATACCCAGGTGAGGATCTTACCGATTCGGATGGGGATACGTTCGATTTGCCTGGAGATCAGGGGATAGAGTTTTTTCAGCCAGATCACGGCGGCGATGCCCCAGAAGAAGCAGTAGAGAAGGTTGATGCGGCCCCCTAAGTTGAAAGGGATGGCGCTGTAATCCCAGAACACCTGGCCAAAACACAGCTCGGTGAAGACGCTGCAGGTATACTCGTACACGCCGCCCAGCACTGTGCCGAACAGAAAGAGAAAACCGTCGGAGCGGGCGCGGTAGTTGTACAGCAGCAGGGTGGCTAACGCAATCGCCAGACCCCACACAATGCTGAAGGGACCCCAGACCACGCTGCTGCGGCTCATCCACACCCCGGCGGTGGCCCGGCAGAAGAGGGTTTCGGTGATATCTCCCAGAAAAGCACCGATGACGAACAGCCACAATAGCTTGTCGAAGCAGCAGCCCTGGGCAAACACGGTGGGGGCAGAGCGGGCCTTGGCCGCTCCGGCAAAGCCCGGGTAAGAGTGCCGCAGGCGGCGCTCCGTGCGGCGGGTGATCCAGCGGGTCAGCCGCAGGGTAACGACCAGCAGCCGGTTGTGGACCTTCTCTGCCTGAGGAAGGCGCTGGGGAAGTCCAAGCACGGTGCAGTAGGTCCACAGCCCGTCCAGCACCAGCACGGCTACTGCGCACCAAAGCAGGAGATGCAGTGCGGTGGAGGGGAGCAGGGAGGCCGCCAGGAGCAGCAGGGGATTGACGAAGTGCAGACAGAGCGTCCCTACCAGACCGGTGAGTGCAGCGGAGTGCAGGCTGACATAGCCGTCCAGGTGGTACTTTTCCCGGGAGTAGTCCCACCAGCGCTTGTGAGAGAAACGCTCCAGAAAGCGGCCGGCAGACCACTCCAGGAAGCCGCCGATGGCGGTGCAGCCGATAAACAGGAAAAACCAGCTCTGGTGCAGCTCGCGCCCCAGCAGAGTGATAAGAACGGCGAAAAGACCGTAATTACAGCACATGGGCCCGGTGAGAACACCGCAGTTTACCAGTTGGCGGCGGCTGAGGGCCGCCAGAACGGTTTCTAAGATCCAGCCCAGAAAGGAATAGGCCAAAAACAGCCACAGACATTGATAGAACATGGGGGGCCTCCTTTTACATCAGCGGGGCTACGGCCTTGGCCACAAAGCCGGTAAGCTTGACCGAGGGCTTCTCCCGACGGCAGGTCGTATAGGTCACCGTGCGGCACTTTTTACAGGTGCGCTGGAAATCCTCTTCGATCTGGGAGATGCAGTCGGTATCATAGAGATAGACGCCGCACTCGAAGTGGTGGTACAGGCTGCGGTAGTCCAGATTGATGGTGCCCACAGTGGCCTCCCGCCCATCGGCCACAAACACCTTGGCGTGGACAAAGCCCGGAGTATACTCATAGAGATGGACTCCGGAGTCCAGAAGGGAGAGATAGTGGGTCTTGGCCAGGGCATAGGGGATCTTTTTATCGGGGATGCCGGGCAGAATGATGGAGACCTCTGCTCCGCGCTCGGCGGCGAATTTGATGGCGGTTTCCATCTCTCCGTCCAGAATCAGGTAGGGGGACATGATATGGACGTAGCGGGTCGCCCGGTTCAGCAGGTCCATATACACCCGCTCCCCCACCTTGTTGTCGTCCAGGGGGCGGTCGGCGAAGGGCAGCACATAGCCCCGGGACTGGGGCGGCGGACAGGTGGGGAAGCTGAGGAAGGGGCGGAAGTCCCCTTCCTTTTCCGCAACGGACCACATTTGCAGGAACATGAGGGTAAAGCTGGGAACGGCGTCTCCCTTCAGCATCACCGCTACATCCTTCCAGTGGCCGTATTTCTCCACCCGATTGATATATTCATCTGCCAGATTTACGCCACCGGTAAAAGCGGTGTGTCCGTCGATGACCACGATCTTGCGGTGGTCCCGAAAGTTATAGTGGGTGGAGACAAAGGGCAGGACCGGGGCGAACATTTTGCATTTGATGCCCAGCTTATCCAGCTGCTGGGGATAGTTGTGGGGCAGAGTGGAGAATTCACAGGTGCCGTCGTACATGACCCGCACATCCACGCCGTCTTTCACCTTTCGAGCCAGAATCTCCAGCACCCGGCCCCACATTATGCCCTCTTCAATGATGAAATACTCTAAAAAGATAAAGTGTTTGGCCTGTTCCAATTGGCGGAGGAGTTCTTCCCACTTTTCTTCCCCTGATGGGAAGTAGGTGACAGAGGTGTTTTCATAAACGGGGTAGGGGCCGGTGCGGCGGATGTATCGGGCCAGCGCCGCCGCTCCGGGGTCGGCCTGAGTCAAACGGGCGGCGGCCTCGTTGGAGCGGGGCAGAAGATCGGCGGTTTCCCGGCCCAATTGGTCCAGCCGGCGTTTGACCACCCGATGGCCGAATTCGCTTTCGGTCCATAAGAATAGAAGAAGGCCAAAAACGGGCAGCAGCATAATAACCACCAGCCAGGTGATTTTCGCAGTAGGATCTTGACGGGAGTTGATAAGGTACAGGACCACCAGGGCAGAGAACAGGGCGGTGCCGCCATAGAAATAAGGGATGATCTCCTCAAACCACTGGAATACTCCGAACAGCACCAATACCTGGAGCAGCAGCAGGACAACAATCAGGCCCAAACGGCTGAACAGGATGTGGACCAGTCCCTTTTTGCCTTTTTTCAGCAGGGTCAGACCGGTGCGTTCGGTCTCCGACTTTGACTCCATAAAAAATCCCCTCTCTGTGTTTTGACGAAAAAAGTAGATTAGAGCATTATAGCGGGTAGGCTGCCTCTCTGTCAATCCGTGTTGAAAAAGGAAACCCCGTCCGCGGGGTGCGGACGGGGAGGAAAATCACAGAAATTCCTGATAGATGCGTTTCATCTCCCGGGCGTCCCGGGCTTGGGTGCCGGCGCTCTCGCAGATGAAGGTGGGGGACCAGCCCCGCAGGGCCACCTGCCGGGCCAGGGGTGTCCAGTCAGGGCCGTAACCGCCGTCATCTTCAAAGGTGCGGTGGCATTTTTCACCGCCCTTCAGCGTAAATTCAATGTGGGAGAAATGGCTGTGAAACCGGCTGGCCCGGTCTTGCCCCAGCGCAGCGGCGACCTGATCCAGCATTCGGGCCATAGCCTCCTCTCCGTCGTCCCGCCCAAGGGAACGGGCATACAGGTGGCCGAAGTCGATACAGGGGATCAGACGCTCGTCCAGCTGGCACAGCTCCAGCACTTCGTCCAGATCTCCCAATTGGTTGATTTTTCCCATAGTCTCCGGGCAAAGCGTGATGTGGCCAAAGCCTGCGTTGTCACAGGCGGACAGCACGCTGCGCAGAGCGGGCAGAGCGATCTCCATGGCCTGCCGCCGGGTGCGGCCCATAAGGGCGCCGGAGTGGATGATCACCCGGTCGGCTCCCATCCAGGTTGCAGCCCGGCAGGCGGAGATGATGTAACCGATGGTTTTCTGCTGGCTTTCCAAGTCGGGATTGGCCAGGTTAATAAAATAAGGGGCGTGGAGGGAGAGGGTGATTCCGGCCTGTACGGCGGCCAGGCCGATCCTGCGGGCGGTTTCCTCGCCGATGTGGACGCCCTTGCCGCATTGATATTCGTAACAATCCAGCCCCTGTTGGGCGATCCAGCCGGGGGCTTTCTCTGAGGTTTTATAGGGGAAGTCAGCGGCGTTTCCTGCCGGACCGAAGCGAGCGCTCATAGGAAGGGCCTCCTCTTGCCGAGAAGACGGAAGGGCGTCTCCCCCCAGTAACGGAGATAGCGGCCCGGATTGCCGGCCAGACGGATGGGGCGGATGAGCAGAGGGGTGACGCCGGAGCGGTTGGCCCCCAGTACATCGGTAAAGATCTGGTCGCCCACCATGACAGTCTGCCCTGGAGTGCAGCCCATACGCTCCATGGCTTTGAGATAGCCGCTGCGCTTGGGTTTGCCGGAGTGCCCCTGGTAAGGGATGCCCACAGACTGGGCGAACTGCTGGGCCCGGCCGGGCTTGCGGCTGTTGGACAGGAGAAACAGCTGGATGCCGGCCTGCTTCAGCCCGGCGATCCAATCGGCCACTTCCGGGGCGGGGGTGAGCACTTTATAGGGGACCAGTGTGTTGTCCAGGTCGGCCAGCACCAGGCGGATGCCTTTGGCGGCCAGGACCTGGGGGTCCAGATCGGAGACAGAGTTATAAAATCCACGGGGGATCAGAGAAAAGGGCACGGAAGGGTCCTCCTTGCAGTTATGTTCAAATAGGAGCTTACCATCGGCTGGCAGGCATGTTTGCCCCTGTCAACCAATAATATATCATACCATAAAAAAAGGACGGGGACAAGGGGAGGACGATATGGAGCGGGAACGTATGATCGTGTTGACACCGCCCCACCGCCTGGGGGAGCTGCGTGGACGGCCGGTGACGCCGTGCCACCTGGCCTACCGGATGGGGGAGGGACCGCATCTTATGGGCAGCGGCCTGCCTGCTTCGCTGCGGGGCGGCCTGATGGCGGTGGCGGGCGGCCCTGTATCGGTCGGACGGCCGCAGAATTTTTGCCGGGAGATCCTGCTGGAATGCGAGCGGAGGGGCTTTCAGGGGGTACTGTGTGACTGGGAGGAGCCGCCCACGGCTTTTTTAAAGGAATTGCTGGGCGAACTGGAGCGGCAACTGGCGGACCGGGGGTTACAGCTGTATGTTCCGGAGGAATATGCCTTCTGCACGAAGAAGGCCGGACTGCTGGTGTCTTCCGCCCTATGCGGAGGGAGTCTGGAGCTGCGGTTGAAGGAGGGGCTGGAACGCTTTGGCCCAGATCGGTTGGTGCTGGCCCTCCAGCGGTCGGCGGAGGATTTTCAACTCCCGGCGCCGGAGGGCAGAGGGCGTATTTTAAAGGAAGAGGAGCTGAAACAGATGCTGCGGGAGAGACAGCCGGGCGTGTTTTTCTCGCGGGAATTGTGTGCCAGGTATTTTACTTATGTGGATCGGCGGGGACAGCCCCACTTTGTCCTGTTTGACGACGGAGACACTATGGCTCGTAAAGTGGAAGTGGGACGGGGAGTGGGAGTGCGCTGTTTTGCGGCAGTGTGGCCGGAAATCTGTGACGCCGCTGACCGGATGGGCCTGCAAACAGTCCGCACCGGGCCGGGAAGAAGGTAGGGACGGAAAAAAGAACACCAATTAAAA
>CAJMQD010000025.1 GCA_905215425.1 uncultured bacterium | reverse complement strand
ATGGGGGACACCGGCTCTCTCTTCCTGGGGGGGATGGTGTGCGGCCTGGCCTTTGCCCTGAACATCCCCCTCATCATCCCCGTCATCGGCCTTATCTATGTGGCAGAGGTGCTGTCTGACATCATTCAGGTGGTCTATTTCAAAAAGACCCACGGCAAGCGCTTTTTCCGCATGGCCCCCCTGCACCACCACCTGGAGCTGGGCGGCTGGAGCGAGGCCAAGCTGTTCTGTGTGTTCTCCGGCGTGACCTTGCTTATGTGTGTTCTGGGCTTTTTGGGTGTAATGAACCGATACCCCGTTTAAGCGCCGATTTCAGTTGACCGGAGAGGAGGAACGTCCATGCCCCGGAAAGCACCCCGCGATTATACCATGGCAGAACAGCTGGCCCGCGGGCCCCTGGACCTGCCCTTCCTTATGCTGACCATGATGCTGCTGGGCATCGGGCTGGTGATGATGTTTTCCGCCTCTTACGCGGTGGCCTATTATGACCCTCAGGTCAGTTCTCCTTATTTCTATATCAAACGACAGGCGAGCTTTGCCGTGGGCGGCATTATCATTATGATGATCGTGTCCCACATCAACTACCAGAGCTTCCGCTGGCTGTCAGTGCCCGCCATCATGGGCTCCATCTTCCTGCTGGTGCTGGTGTACACCCCTCTGGGTGTGGAGGAGAACCAGGCCCGGCGGTGGCTGAAGCTGGGCATCCGCTTTCAGCCCTCCGAGATTGCCAAGGTGGCGGTGATCCTGTTTTTTGCCGCTATGCTGTGTAAACGGGATACCAGAAAACCCCGGCACTGGAAGAACCGCACGGCCTTCGGCCGGACGATGAACTTTTTGGAGCGCATCGGGTTCATCGAGCTGGTACCGTATGGAGCCATTCTGTGTGTGATCGCCCTGCTGGTGGTGAAGCAGCCCCACCTGTCCGGTACCCTTCTGATTTTGGCGGGCGGCGCCTCGGTGCTGTTCGCTGCGGGTATCCACTGGGGGTGGTTTGCCGCAGGCATCACCTTTGTGTCCGCAGCGGTGTGGTTTATCATCACCAACACCGCCTATATGACCGCACGAATCAACCTGTGGAAGGACCCCTGGGCCGATTTCCGGGGGGATGGCTGGCAGACCTGCCAATCCCTGCTGGCCATGGGCTCCGGCGGCCTGTTCGGTGTGGGTCTGGGCAACAGCAAGGGAAAATTTGACTATGTGTCAGAGTCGGAGAACGACTTTGTGTTCTCCATCCTGGTGGAGGAGCTGGGCTATATCGGCGGGGCCATCGTGCTCATCCTGTTTGCTCTGCTGATCCTGCGGGGATACTGGCTGGCCCTTCACGCTCGGGATAAATTTGGTACTTTGACTACTGTGGGTATTATTACCCTGCTGGCGGTACAGGTATTTTTGAACGTCGGCGTGGTCACCAACCTGATCCCCAATACCGGTATCTCCCTGCCCTTTTTCAGCTTCGGCGGAACGGCCCTGGTGATACAGCTGGCGGAGATGGGCATGGTGCTGAGCATATCCAGGCAGATCCCGCCAGTGAAACAAGACAGATAACCTGAACGAGGTGTTAGATATGAAGATACTATTTACCTGCGGCGGGACCGCCGGACACGTCAACCCGGCAGTGGCGCTGGCCCGCATTTTTCAGGAGAGGCAGCCGGGGTCTCAGGTCCTCTTTGTGGGGGCCGATGGGGGAATGGAGACCCGTCTGGTGCCCAAGGAGGGCTACCGGATCGAGACGGTAACCATCACCAACTTCCACCGCTCCTTGGCTCCGGCGGACATCGCCCACAACCTGGGGACGCTGATCAATATGCAGAAGTCGCGGGGGCAGGCGAAAGCCATTCTGGATGAGTTCAAGCCTGACCTGGTGGTGGGTACAGGGGGATATGCCTCTTACCCCGTTGTGAATGCGGCGGCCAAGCGGGGGATCCCTACCGCGGTGCATGAGTCCAATGCCGTGCCCGGACTGACCACCAAGGCCCTGTCCAAGGTGGTGGACCGGGTGATGGTGGGTTTCGAGGAGAGCCGCAGCCACTACGACGACCCCTCTAAGGTGGTGGTCACCGGCACTCCGGTGCGGGGAGATTTCTTCAAGTACACCCGCCAGCAGGCCCGGGAGAAGCTGGGGCTTACGGACGACCGCCCCCTGCTGCTGTCCTACTGGGGATCCCTTGGGGCGGAGGCCATGAACCATCAGATGGTAGACTTTATCGCCAGCGAGTGTTACGCCGGTTCTCCGTGGCACCATATCCACGGTGCGGGCCGGGATTACAGCTGGATGGTAGAGGCAATTGCCCGGAAGGGGCTGAAGCTGGAGGGCAGCGGCATTGAGGTGCGGGAGTATATCTACGATATGCCCCTGGTTATGGCGGCGGCCGACCTGGTGCTTTGCCGGGCGGGTGCCTCCACCATCTCTGAGCTGACCGCCATCGCCAAGCCGTCGGTGCTGGTGCCCTCCCCCAATGTAACGGCCAACCACCAGGAGAAAAACGCCCGGGTGCTGGCCGACCAAGGGGCCGCCCGGCTGCTGCTGGAGAAGGACTGCGTGGGGGACACCCTGTTCACCACGGCGGAATCCCTTCTGCGGGATAAGAACCGGCGGGAGGGCATGGTGCAGGCCCTGAAGAATATGGCCGTGCCCGACGCGGGGGAGAAAATTTACGAGACCCTGATGGAGATCGTAAAGTAAGGGACTGTTGTCTCACAGCGGCTCAACGCTTTGCATAGGATAGCTCAAATCTGAGGTGATGGAGGCTATCCCATGAGCTTTTATGAAATTACAGGCGGCCGTCCTTTGGCGGGGACGGTTGCGGTCCAGGGGGCCAAAAACAGTGTGCTGCCCATGATGGCTGCCGCCTTGCTGGCCCCGGGAGTCAGCGTCATTCACAACTGTCCTGACCTGACGGATGTCAGTGCGGCCATGGATATCCTGCGCCTGTTGGGGTGCAGCGTGACCCGGGAAGGGGACACAGTGACCATCAATGCCGCCAGTCCGGTGCCCGCTCCGATCCCTGAGCAGTTGAGCCGGGAGCTGCGCTCCTCGGTGATTTTCATGGGGGCGATGCTGTCCCGCATGGGGACGGGGGAGCTGGCCTACCCCGGAGGCTGTGATCTGGGGCCCCGGCCCATCGACCTGCACCTGTCCGCCCTGCGGATGCTGGGCGCGGATATCAGGGAGGAGCAGGGGACCCTGCGTTTCGGGTGGAGCCGCTGGCCCCGGGGGCGGGAGGTCTGCCTGGCCCTGCCCAGTGTGGGGGCCACAGAGAACGCCATGCTGGCGGCCTGCGGCTGTCCCGGGGTGACCACCATTGTGGGGGCAGCTCGGGAGCCGGAGATCGTGGATCTGGGCCGTTTTTTGGCCGCCATGGGGGCGGATATTGCCGGAGTGGGGGAGAGCACCATTGTCATCCGGGGCGGAAAGGCCCTGTTCCCTGCGCGGTACACCGTGATGGGGGATCGGATCGCCGGGGCCACTTACTTATGCGCTGCCGCCGCGGCCGGAGGAGAGATCGAGGTCACTGGCCTGCGGGGGGAGCATCTGTCCGCGCTGTTGGCTATTTTAGAAGAGGCTGGCTGTGTGGTATATACCCAGGGAGCGAGCATTTGCCTGCGCTCCGATGGCCTGTTGGAAGGGGTGAGCCCTGTGCGTACCGGGCCCTATCCCGCCTTCCCCACAGACTGTCAGCCCCTTTTGATGGCGGCCCTGGCGGGAGGAAACGGCAGTACGATCTTTGTGGAAAATATGTTTGACAGCCGCTACCGCCATGTGAACGAATTGGCCCGCATGGGGGCCGACATCCGGGTGGATGGCCGGGTCGCGGTGGTCAAGGGCCGGGGGCGGCTCCACGGGGCCAGTGTCCGCGGGACCGATCTGCGGGGTACGGCAGCGCTGGTGATCGCGGCACTAAGCGCCCAAGGGGTCAGCCAGGTTCACGACCTGCGCTACATTCGCCGGGGCTACGACGGATTGGAACGGGATCTGGCTGCCCTGGGGGCGGAGATCCGGATCGAACCGTAAGGGCAGAGACAATAAATTACAGGAGACAGGGCTATGTCGGCAGGAAGAAACAGCAGAAGACGGAGAAGAAAGCGGGGCTGGGGCAGCCAGCTGCTGCGGGTTCTGTGCGTCCTCGCCCTGGGAGCTGCGCTGTATTATGGCGCCACAGTGTTTTTTCAGGTGGAAACGGTGGTGGTATCGGGCAATAGCCGATATACCCAGGAGCAGATCATAGAGGCGGCGGGGATCCAGACCGGCGACAATCTGTTCCGTATGAATAAGAACCGGATGGCCCAGGATGTACTGCAAAAGCTGCCCTATATTGAAGAACTGACCATCCGCCGGGGCTATCCAAACTCGGTTATCATCCAGGTGAAGGAATGGGCGGCGGCGGCCCGGGTAGAGAAGCCCGATGCCCGGCCGGACTATGTGGATGAGACAGCGGAGCTGGCCCAAGAGGACTGGCTCATCAGTGTGGGCGGTAAGCTGCTGGAGACTGCTTCCGCCGGCAGCCAGGGGATCGAAGTGACCGGCCTTACGGTGCTGGCCCCCAGAGCGGGGACCGGGTTGGCCGTTCCCCAGGAGGAGCAGGGAAAGCTGTCGGCCCTATTGACCCTTCTGCAAAATTTGAAGACGCGGGAAGAACTGGACCGGGTCAGCCTGGTGGACCTGAGCTCCGCCGCCTGTATGGTGCTGCGGTATGACGGGCGGTTTACTGTGAAGATGTCCTACTCCAAGGATATCGGCTATCAGCTGCGGGTATTGGCTGAAGTGGCCAAGGATCAGCTGGAGGGGCAGACGGGAACGGTGGATCTGACCCAAAAGGACTATGCGGCGGGGTTTACTCCGGACTGACCGAAAAAGCAGAACAGATGCGGCAAAATCCACGGATAAACAAATGTTGATCCAGTTCCTATGTAGAAATAGGGAAAGTTTTGGCAAAAGGTGCTTTTTCTCTTGACCTGCTGGGAAAAGAGGAATACAATTATACAAAATATAGTTTTAAGCTGCGGGTCCGGGTATGCCGGTTGTGGTTTCCGGCCGGACCCAGTTTTTACATAGGAGGAGCGACAATGGCCTTCGGATTAGATATGGGTCCCGATAATGTAGTAAATATTAAGGTGATCGGTGTAGGCGGCGGCGGTAATAACGTGGTGAACCGCATGGTGCGCACCGGAACCAAGGGCGTTGATTTCATCGCCATAAATACCGATAAGCAGGCACTGGCCATTTCCAGTGCTACCTATAAGATCCAGATCGGCGAAAAGCTGACCAACGGACAGGGCGCAGGCTCTGACCCCGAGGTGGGCCGCAAGTCCGCCGAGGAGAACCGCACGCAGATATCCAAGGCCCTGGAAGATGCCGACATGGTGTTCATCACTGCCGGTATGGGCGGCGGTACCGGCACCGGTGCGGCCCCCATTGTGGCCGATATCGCCAAGGAACTGGGCATCCTCACCGTGGGTGTGGTCACCAAGCCTTTCCGGTTCGAGGGCGGCCGCCGCATGAAGCAGGCGGAGAGCGGCATCACCGAGCTGCGGAACAAAGTGGACTCTTTGGTCATTATCCCCAACGAGCGGCTGAAGCTGGCCACCGACCAGAAGATCACCATGCTCAACGCCTTCGAGATCGCCGATGACGTGCTGCAGCAGGCGGTACAGTCGATCTCCGACCTGATCAAGAACACTGGCTTTATCAACCTGGACTTTGCCGACGTGTCCGCCGTGATGAAAGACGCCGGTCGGGCCCACATGGGCGTGGGCCGGGCCGCAGGCAAGAACAAGGCCGAGGAGGCCGCGCGCATGGCCGTATCCAGCCCCCTGCTGGAGACCTCTATCAACGGGGCCAAGGGCGTGCTGATCAACGTGACCGGTTCTATGGACATCGGGCTGGAAGAAGTGGAAACTGCCGCCACCCTGGTGCAGGAGGCCGCCCATCCTGATGTCAACCTGATTTTCGGCGCCTCCTTCGATGAGAATCTGGAGGATGAGATCCGGGTGACCGTGATCGCTACCGGCTTTGACGAGGATGAGAAGCCCGCCGCTGCACGACCCGTTACGAAGATCGCAGCGGCAGCTGCCCCTGCCTCCGCCGCCCCCGTACAGAATGAAGCTCCCGCCGCTGAAGAGGGAAATGAACCTGTACCTGCGGAAGAGGTGAAGGCTGCGCCCGCACCGGAGAAAGCTTCTCCCGTCAGCGACGACGACTGGGACATTCTGGAGAAGATCTTTAGCCGCAAGCACTGAGAAGAACGAATAAACCCCCGCCGGACGATCGTCCGGCGGGGGTTTTCGTTTGGTAAGGGAATCAGTGTTTCTTGTTTTTGTGGTAGAGGTAGTTCATACCCTTCAGCAGCAGATCTTTTTCCAGAATCATCGTCCGCTGGCACAGAGGCACCACAAATTGGGCGATGCCGCCGGTGGCGATGACCGTGGCAGGCTCACCCAGTTCCGCCTCGAATCGGCGGATCATGCCGTCCAAGGTGTCGGCGGCGGAAAACATAACGCCGGCCCGGATAGCGTCTACTGTATTTTTGCAGATGGCGCGCTTGGGGCGGTCCAGCTGGATGCCGGGCAGCAGGGCGGTGCTGTGGGTCAAGCTGTCGGCAGACACCCGGATGCCGGGGATGACGACGCCGCCCAGATAGGTGTTGCCCCGGCCGATGGCACACACGGTAGTGGCGGTGCCCATATCGATGATAATAAGGGGGGGCTGATAGTCCTGAACCGCAGCCACAGCCGCTACGATCAGATCGCTGCCCACGGAGGCCGGATCGTCCATCTGAATATTCAGACCCGTCTTGATGCCGGGGCCGACAACAATGGGCTCCTTATGCGTCAGTTTAATGATGCCGGTGCGCACAGAGTTGAACACCGGAGGGACGACGGAGGAGATGATGGAGTCATCGATTTCTTTCAAATCGGTTTGAAACAGGGCCAAAATAGATTTGATCTCTGCTGCATACTGGTCAGAGGTCTTGATGGGGTCGGTAGCGATGCGGGCCTCGAACACGATCTGGTCGTTTGCAATGCCGCCAACGACGATGTTGGTATTGCCGATATCAATGGCAAGGAGCATATGATCCACCTCGTAACAGTTGACGGCGGGGGCCGCCGAATTTGTGCCATATTATACAGGAAACCGATGAAAAATGCAAGGGTGGAGAAGCAAGAAACCGGGAAGACGGGATATTTTCCTGCTTGGGCGCAGAAAAATGAAAAATTTGAAATTTCCACTTGCCTTTTGCGTCGGGCTCTGGTATGATAGGTCGGAAAATGAAGAGAGGAGTGACCGATATGACCGCTTGCCAGAAAAAGCAGGAGAAGTCGTTTCTTAGTTGTCTCGGTCGTTCTATCTCTTCCTTTGGATGACAATCACAAGGTGGTTGTCTTTTTTTTGGGCCTGCGGGCCCTGGAGAAGAGAGAAAAAGATGAGTGTGAAGGGAGAAACAAAAATGAAACAACAAAACGAAGCAATTTATGACGCTCGCACCCTGGGCATGCCCAAGATGCTGGTGTTGGGCCTGCAGCACCTGTTTGCCATGTTTGGGGCCACGGTGCTGGTGCCCATTCTGGTCAGCGGCTACGGCCTGCCCCTGTCCATCCAGACTACCCTGCTGTTTGCCGGATTGGGTACCCTGCTGTTCCATGTCTGCACGAAGCTGAAGGTGCCGGCGTTCCTGGGCTCCTCCTTCGCCTATCTGGGCGGCTTCGAGACCGTGGCCAAGCTGAACGGCGGCGCCTATGCCACGATGTCCCCTGACGACAAGCTGGCCCATGCCCTGGGCGGCATCGTAGTGGCCGGCCTGCTGTACCTGGTGCTGGCTCTGCTGTTCAAGGTGTTGGGCGCCAAGACGGTTATGCGCTACTTCCCCCCCATTGTGACCGGTCCTATGATCATTATGATCGGCCTGAATCTGGCCGGCTCCGCCATCAACAACGCCCGGACCTGCTGGTGGCTTGCCCTGGTGGCTATGGCGATCATCATCGTGGCGAACATCTGGGGCAAGGGTATGGTCAAGATCATCCCCATCCTGCTGGGCGTAGTGGGCTCCTATGTTGTGGCCCTGATTGCCAATGCAATGGGCGCTACTGCGGTGAATGCCGCGGGTGAGATCGTTCCTCTGATCGACTTCTCCGGCGTGAATGCCGCTCACCTGGTTGGCCTGCAGAAGTTTGTTATTGCCAAGTTCGACCTGACCTCTATCCTGGTTATGGCCCCTATCGCCATCGCTGCCATGATGGAGCACATCGGCGACGTCTCCGCCATCTCCTCCACTACGGGGACCAACTTTATTGCTGATCCCGGCCTGCACCGCACTCTGGTGGGCGACGGTCTGGCCACCGCCCTGGCCGGTATGTTTGGCGGCCCCGCCAACACCACCTACGGTGAGAATACCGGTGTGCTGGTCCTGTCCAAGGTGTACGACCCCCGGGTCATCCGTCTGGCCGCTGTGTATGCCATCATCCTGTCCTTCTCCCCCAAGTTTGACGCTCTGGTCAACTCCATCCCCACCGCTATTGTGGGCGGCGTGTCCTTCATCCTGTACGGTATGATCTCCGCTGTGGGTGTGCGCAACATCGTGGAGAACCAGGTGGACCTGACCAAGTCCCGCAACCTGATCATCGCCGCTGTGATGTTCGTGTCCGGCCTGGGCTTCAGCTCCGTGGGCGGCATCACCTTCAATGTGGGCAGCGCCGCCGTCACTCTGTCCGGCCTGGCCATCGCTGCTCTGGTGGGCGTTATTATGAACGCCATCCTGCCCGGCAACGACTATGTGTTCGGCACCTCTGTGGAGGGCGACAAGTCCGCCGATCTGGGCAGCTACTAAGCAGCCTTTAGAAATCGCAAAGCCCCTCCGTTCCCATACGGAGGGGCTTTTTTCTTCAACAGCTTGACAACAACAGCTTGAGTCCTGTATAATGTGTCCTGCACCTGCCGGTGTGATGGAATTGGTAGACGT
>CAJMQD010000024.1 GCA_905215425.1 uncultured bacterium | reverse complement strand
CGTCTGTCAGCCGCGCCATGTCCATTTTGAAGTCCGACGGCTTGGTGGAGATGGAGCGGGATGGGGGGCTGGAACTGACGGAGGTCGGCGGCAAGGTGGCGGAGGAGATCTACCGCCGCCACTGTCTGCTGACGCGGTGGCTGACCCAGATCGGTGTATCGGCAGAGACCGCCGCGGCGGATGCCTGCCGCCTGGAGCATGTGATCAGTGCTGAGACCTTCCAGCGGCTGCAGGAGTTTATGGACGGCAGAGAAAACAGAAAGAAGAGTAACCATGGATGATGTAGTGCAGACAATATCCAATGCGGTGGGAGAGATCAATCTGGCCCATTTGACTGTGAGCGCCGTCCTGCGGCTGGTGATTACCGTGGCGGTGGGGCTGATTGCCATTCACCTGATTCTGAAGGTGCTGGACCGTCTGCTGGAACGGTCTAAAACCATGGGGCGGCTCCATGTCTATATCCACTCGGCGGTAAAGGTAGTCCTGCTGCTTTTGCTGGGGATGATGGTGGTCAGCGCTCTGGGCGTGGACGTGACCGGCGTGATCGCCCTGTTCAGCGTGGCTGGCTTGGCGGTCTCTCTGGCGCTGCAGAACACGTTGGGCAATCTGGCCGGCGGTATTATGCTGTTGGTCACCCATCCCTTCGAGGCAGGGGATTACATTGAATCCGACAGCGTTCAGGGCACCGTAACGGGGACGGATCTGGTGTATACCTCCGTTACTACGGCGGACAACAAGGCGATTTTTATCCCCAACAGCCAACTGGCCGGGGCAAAGATCATCAACTATAACCGTCTGGGGCGCCGCCGCATTGATGCGACCTACTCCGCCTCTTATGACGCGCCCACGGCGGCGGTTAAGGCGGCCCTGCAGGAGGCAGTGGACCGCTTTCCCCAGCTGCTGGACGATCCTAAGCCGGAGATCTACCTCTCCCAGTATGGAGACAGCGCCATCACCTATTTGGTGCGGGCTTGGGTGGACAGCAAGGACTACTGGAGTGTGTATTATGGCCTGCAGGAGGCGGTGCGGGACACCTTTGCAGCCCACGGGGTAGAAATGACTTACAACCACCTGAATGTCCACATGATAAAGGACTGACGGCAAGTATTCCCAGCCCCGCAGGGACTGGGAATACAAACTGATTTATAAAAACGGCGCTTATGCGCCGTTTTTTGCAGAAGCGGAAGGCGGCCCATCCAGCCCATGGAGGAAGCCGTCCAACTGGGGGGAGAGAATCTCTCCGCCCACCACTGTGTGGCGGAAAATCAGCAGGTTGGCCTGCACGCCATCCTCTCCTGTGGGATAGTTGGTGACCTGATAGGTGTACCGCTTGACCCGCTTGCCCGCATACTTGGACAGGTCGAAGCCCTGCGCCTGCTGCATGGTCAGGTATTCCAGATAGCTGCTGTCCATCTCTTTGGGGATCAGAAGCTCCTGCACGGAGAGAGGCTCATCGGCAACCTGCCAACCCCATTGGGACAGGTAAGCGATCCGGTCCTCGTTGCTCTTGATCCCTTTGGAATTGGGACGGATGTCGGCGGAGACGGCCCGGATTTGCCCCCAGTTCAGCCCCAGAAGGACCAGGGTGAAGGAGAGGACAGCCAGCAAAATACCACTTAATACGGTTTTCCTCCGGGGCAGTTTAGCGGTGAAGATCAACATAAGCGAGCTCCTTTCCGGGGATACTGCGGTGACAGATAGAAAATGGGGTACCCGTTGCGGGATAGTCCACTTTATGACCGCCGGGGGCGGTTTATGCACAAGGAGGCCTGAGATGGCACTGGAACGATTGGATAAATTGCTCTCCGCCACCGGACGGTGGAGCCGGCGGGAGGTCAAGGACCTGGTGCGCCAGGGCAGCGTGCTGGTGGACGGAAAAGCGGCAAAAAAACCGGAGGAGAAGGCGGACCCTGAACGCAGCCTCATTCAAGTGAACGGGCAGGAAGTGGACTGCGCCCCCTATGTCTACCTGATGCTGCACAAACCTGCCGGACTGTTGTCCGCCACAGAGGACCGAAGCCAGAAAACGGTGCTGGATCTGCTGCCTCCTCACCTGCAAAAGCGGGGGCTGTTCCCTGTGGGCAGGCTGGACAAAGACACGGAGGGCCTGCTGCTGCTTACAGACGACGGCCCTCTGGCCCATGAATTGCTCTCCCCCAAAAAACATGTGGACAAGGTGTATTTCGCCCGGGTAGAGGGTATGCTGGAGCAGTCGGACGTGGCCGCTCTGGCGGCGGGACTGACCCTTGGGGACGGCCTGGAGTGTCTGCCTGCCGACCTGGAGATATTGGAGGACGGGCGCTGCTGCCGCATCACCCTGCGGGAGGGGAAATACCACCAAGTAAAGCGGATGCTGGCCGCCAGGGGCAAACCGGTGACCTATCTGAAGCGGCTGTCCATGGGGCCGCTGGCCCTGGACCCGGCGCTGAAGCCGGGAGAATGGCGGCTGCTGACCGCCCGGGAGCAGGAGGCGCTGGTCGGAAGGGCGGAAAAATTGTAAATTCTTCGGCGTTTTTCACAAAAAAATAGCGAAAACCCCTTGCCAAGAGGGGGGAGAACCCGTTATAATAAGGGAAATGACTCAAGTATTTGGAGGGATCGACATGTCCAGCAGAATGTTCCAGGGTGTCGTATTGCAAATGAAGGACAGCATCGACCGTATGGTAGGTGTGATTGATTCGGATGGCTGTGTGGTGGCCTGCAGCGACTTGGCCAATATTGGCGAGGTTTGGCCCAGCGCGGTGTTCGCAGTGAACGGCGCAGAGGGCGGCCCTGTGTGCTACGAGGGAAAGACCTTCCGTGCTCTGTCCGGCCATGGGATGCAGCTGGACTATGCCGCCTTTGTAAAGGGCGAGGACGAGATGGCCTCCGCTCTGTGCGCTATGGCTGTGGTGGCCTTTAACGGGACCAAGGCTTATTACGAGGAGAAGCACGATAAGGCTACCTTCGTTAAGAACATTATCTCTGACAATATCCTGCTGGGGGATATTTACACCCAGGCGAAGGAGCTGCATTTCCTGTCTGAGGCTCCCCGGGCCGCTCTGCTGGTGCGTCAGCTCAGCGGCGGCGATGTAAGCACGGTGGATGTGATTCAGAATCTGTTCCCCGACCGGCAGGCCGACTTTGTCATCTCGATCAACGAGACGGACGTGGCCCTGATCAAGCAGCTGCCCGAGGGGGCGGATGCCAAGGAGCTGATGAAGATCGCCAAACAGATCGTGACTGCCGTGCAGCAGGAGCTGGGCGTGAAGGTGGTGATCGGCATCAGCACGATCGTGGGCCATATCCGCGACCTGGCCCGGGCCTATAAGGAGGCCGGGGTGGCAATTGATGTGGGCAAGGTGTTTGACACCGAAAAGACCGTCATCAACTATGAGAATCTGGGCATTGGCCGCTTGATCTATCAGCTGCCCACCGTTTTGTGCCAGATGTTCCTGCAGGAGGTCTTTAAGAAGAATCCCATCGATGCGCTGGATCAGGAGACCCTGCTGACCATCAACAAGTTCTTCGAGAACAACCTAAACGTGTCTGAGACTGCCCGTAAGCTCTTTGTCCACCGGAACACCTTGGTGTACCGTCTGGAAAAGATCAAGAAGCTCACCGGTCTGGATCTGCGGGAATTCGACCATGCCATCACCTTTAAGGTTGCCCTTATGGTTAAGAAGTATTTGATTTCCCGCGGGATCGAATCCTGAATCTGATGGTTTCATAAGAAGCGAGAATCCCCGGAGACGGACAACTTGTCTGTCTCCGGGGATTTTTTGGGAACATACCATCGGATGGTACCCTATTGGAAGAAAATAGAAACGAACCGAGGGGCAGATGCAGCGCATCTGCCCCTCAGCCCATGAAGAAGGAGAGAAAGAGAAAAGCAAGGCAAGAGTTGGTGGTAAAGTTGAGAACTTAGACCAACTGCTGAATCAGATCCTTACGCTCGCCGGGGAGCATATCGATTACGGGGATCTCCAGCATGGTGCGGGCGCCGGGAGCCTGTCTGGTAGCGGCGCGGGCGCAAGAGACCATGATCTGAGAGGTCAAAGCGGGGTTGTTGATGTTCATGGAGAAGGAAATGTTCTGGTTATCGGTGACGCCGGACACGCCCTTGCGGGTCAGCAGAACAGAGTGGCCGCGGTCGATCAGCTGCTTGACGTCATCAACCTGGAACACATGGGTCTCGTCGTGGGCGAAGTAGGGGTCGGCCTTGATGGCGGCTTCCACAGTCTTGAAGTCAGTGCCCTCTGCCAGCTCTACGTATACCATACGGCGGTGGAGACCCTCGCCCAGAGGAATGGTCATGCTCAGGGCATTGGCGACGCCGGGAATGGCCTTGGCGGCTACGGTATGACCCATGCTCATGCCGGGACCGAAGTTGGTGTGGGTGATGCCGCGGGGCACACAGGCCAGCATCAGGGCGCGGATGATGCTGTCGGAACCCGGATCCCAGCCGGCGGAGATGATGGCGCTGGCGTTACCCTTGCGGGCGTGGGCGTCCATCTCCTGCAGCGTATCCCAAACGCCGTGGACGTCATAGGGGTCAACGGTGCTGATGCCCCGCTCCAGATACTTGGGGGCTACCTTGGTGACCAGGCGGGAGGGGACGCACAGGATCGCTACGTCGATCTTTGCGCCGCCCAGATCCTCCAGCTCCTCCACTACTTTGAACTCGGGGAGGTTGAGAGTTTTGGCCTCAGGGCAGATGATGCCAACCAGCTCCATATCGGGAGCGGCCAGAACGGCCTGAGTGCAGAAGGAACCAATGTTTCCATAACCTACGATAGCAACTTGGATTTTGTCCATACGAAAAACGCTCCTTTTTAAAATGAAGTATCCCAGCACAGGGAAAAGCAACCGCCTGGCATCCAAGCTCTGGAGTGCAGGCCACGAATGGTACTCGCTTATTATTATAAGCACGCCGTATGCCAAATGAAAAATCATGCTCCGGAGAGGTTTTGGGGGGAAAATCCAAGAGGAAAATTGTGAGGAATGTGAAAATTACGGATTCATTTTTGGAAACACTGGACAAAAGACGGAAGTGGGACATTGGCCTAAAATGGTTAAACAACGAAAATAAAATGGTTAAAGATTTAAAATATAGTTTTATGCTGTACACATGGACTGCCAAAAAGACTTTTGACAAGCTGAGCGGCCGGCAGAATCATCTGCCGGCCGCGGGGAGGGTGATAAAAAGGAGTTGGTTTTATGCAGCGGACTGCGGACCTTACAGGGGCATGGTGACCTGCCGCAGCCACTGGGCCTCCTCCTGGGGCAGGTGGGGGGCCAGAGCCTCATAGACCCGCTGATGGTAGGCGTTCAGCAGATCCTGTTCCCGCTGACTGAGCAGAGAGACCTCGACGGCATCCCGGTCGAAGGGGACCAAGGTCAGGGTCTCTAGGCTCATGAAGCGGCCGTACTCGTTCTGAAGATCTTCCCGGCAGGCGGTGAGGTTCTCCAGCCGGATGCCGAAGTGGTCGGCCAGGTAGAAGCCGGGCTCGTTGGAGGTGATCATGCCGGCCTCCAGAGTAGTGTCTGTCCGGGCGGGATCATCGCTGGCGCGGAAGCGGATGCTGTTGGGACCCTCGTGGACGTTCAGCAGATAGCCCACGCCGTGGCCGGTGCCGTGGTTATAGTCCAGACCCTGCCCCCACAGGGGAATGCGGGCCAAAACGTCCAGATTGCGGCCGGAACAGCCGTGGGCAAAGCGGGCGGCGCCCAGGGCCAGGTTGCCCCGGAGCACGGCGGTGTACATAGCTTTTTCCTGGTCGGTCAAAGGGCCCATGGCGATGGTGCGGGTGATATCGGTGGTGCCCTCCAGATAGTGACCGCCGCTGTCCACCAACAGGAAGCTCTTGGCCGCCAGAGGAATATCGGTCTCCGGAGTGGGGGCGTAGTGGACAATTGCACCGTGGGGCCCATAGGCGGAGATGGTGGTAAAGCTGGGGGCCAGATAGTGAGGCTGTTCCTGACGGAACCCGGCCAGCTTTTCCGCTGCGGACAGCTCGGTGAGGGTTTCGGGGTGAGGGTGGTTTTTCAGCCAATAGAGGAACTGGGTGACGGCGATGCCGTCCTTCAAGTGGGCCTGACGCACGTTTTCCAGCTCGGTGGGGTTTTTTATGCTCTTCATCCGCTGAAGGGGGCTCATGCGGTCGATGATCTGGACCCCGGCGGCCACCTGGTGGAAGAGGGCGTAGTTGGCCCGGGCGCTGTCCAGCCAGAGCGCGGTTCCGGCGGGCAGCTGCGCCAAAGCGCCGTAGATCCCATCGTAGGGGTGGAGGGTGAAGCCGTCCTTCGCCAGAGTTTGCAGCAGCTCGTCAGAGAAGGCCTGCCGCTGGGCAAAGAGCGCCACGCCGCTGTTTGTGACCAAGGCGTAAGACAGAACTACGGGGTTGCACTCCACGTCGTCTCCCCGGATATTCAGCAGCCAGGCGATCTCGTCCAGGGCGGTTACCAGAAGCTGCTGGGCGCCCGCCTGTTCCATTGCGGAACGGACGCGGGTCAGCTTATCCTGCCGGCTCTCCCCGGCGTAAGTCAGGTCCAGCTCCCAGGCGGGACGGCAGGAGAGGGAAGGCCGGTCGGGCCAGACGGCGCCGGCCAGATCCAGCTCCGGGCAGAGCACGCCGCCCTTTTTGGCCAAGCGCTGCTCCAACTTGCGGACGAAGCCGGTGTCCAGCGTGCGGCCGTCAAAGCCCAGACGTCCGCCCTGGGGCAGCTGCTGGACAATATAGTCCATCAGCTCGGGCACGCCGGGTTCCCCCATTTTGAACAGGGTGATCCCGCTGCCGGACAGCTGTTGGCCGGCTTGCAGGAAATAGCGCCCGTCCGTCCACAGACCGGCGCTGTCCAGCCCCACCAGCAGCGTGCCGGCGCTTCCGGTAAAGCCGGAGATATAGCTCCGGCATTTAAAGTAGTCGCCCACATACTCCGAGCCGTGGAAGTCGGAGGTGGGGATCAAGTAAAAAGAAAGGTCCTGCGCCCGCATTTCCTGGCGCAGGGCGGACAAACGTTCGGGAACTGTCATAGTTTGAACCTCCTAAAAATACTGCTTATCCTAAAATAGGGGCTTTTCCAATGGATAAGATTATAGCACGGAGCAATTCTGTCCGCAACGACAAAAAACGAGAGCCTGTTTCTTGATGGCGGACATATGTAGCGTGGACGTAGAATAAAAACGGGAAAAGAGGGGGAGTACACTCAGTATTACCGCAGCCAGATCAACGCCGCCCGGAAGAACCTGCGCTGGGTCAGCCTGACCTACCCCACTGTGGGTATGGCCCAGAACGCCGACATGAGCCTGAGCGAGTTCTCTGACTACTACTTCCAGCTGATGGGTATGGATTACGACAAGCTGGAGGCCGCCATGCTGCCTATGGCAGAGCGGATGCGTGCCGCCGATCAGGTCCGTATCGTGGCCCCCGGCACCGATCTGACCGTGTCCCTGAAGGGCTTTACCGCGCTGATTGCCGCCGGTGAGCACAACCTGCCCGACGGTGAGATCGCCTCCACCCCGGTGCGCGATTCCATGAACGGCACCATCTCCTTCAACATCCCCTCCATGCACAACGGCTTCCTGTTCAAGGACATCAAGCTGACCTTTAAGGACGGCAAGGTGGTGGAGGCTGAGGCCAACGATACCGAGCGCTTCCTGAAGGAGATCTCCCTGGACGAGGGCTGCCGCTACATCGGCGAGTTCTCCATGGGCACCAACCCCTATGTGAACAATCCTGTTCACGACACCCTGTTCGACGAGAAGATGTGGGGCAGCATGCACATGGCGCTGGGCGCCTGCTACAACTTCCCCGGCCGGGACAACAACAACCGCTCCTGCATCCACTGGGATCTGATCCTGAACCACCGCCCCGAGTACGGCGGAGGCGAGGTTTGGCTGGACGGCGAGCTGGTCCGCAAGGACGGCCTGTACGTACCCAAGGAGCTCCAGTGCCTGAACCCCGATCAGTATTTAGCAGACTGATCCCCGATCCTGTTGCTGACGCCCCCCACATGGGCGTTTGCAGGGGCAAAAAGCCCCAAAGATAGATGAAAAGAGGGAAAAAGATGAACAAGAAACTGAGAAAGGCTCTGGCTCTGGGCCTGAGCTGCGCCATGATGGCCTCCCTTTTGGCTGGCTGCGGCGGAAAAGACAATCCCAGTACCTCCGGCAGCACCTCAAATGGCGGCGCTGCGACCACCGGCAGTGAGATCATTCCCTACACCAGCAAGCTGGTAGAGGTGACCGCTGACACCAAATCTGCTAAGGATACTCTGATCTTTGGCTCCAACGGTGCCGCCTCCGGTTGTTTCCACCCCACCCTGCAGTATTCCAACTACGACCGCGAGGTCATCTTCCTGGCCTTCGACCGTCTGGTCACCAAGGATGCCGAGGGCAACTATGTTCCCAGCCTGGCTGAGAGCTACACCGTCAGCGATGACGCTACCACTTACACCTTTAAGCTCCGTCAGGATGTGAAGTGGCAGGATGGCGAGCCCTTCACCGCCGAGGATGTGGCCTTCACCTACGAGACCACCTGTCACCCCGACTTCGGCAAGGGCTATGACGAGTTCAGTGCCGCTCTCATGGGCGCCGATGCCTATCACGAGGGCAAGGCTGACCATGTGGAAGGCATCAAGGTGCTGGACACCTACACTGTGGAGTTCACCTTCGCCAACCCCTATCTGGATGCTATGGTGAAGTTCATTGACAAGCCTGTCTTTGCCAAGCACGTGTGGGATACCATCCCCGTGGGCCAGTGGGGCGACGCCACCCAGCTGCTGCAGAACCCTGTGGGCACCGGCCCCTACAAGGTTGTGGAGTATGTCCCCGACCAGTACGTGAAGATGGAGGCCAACCCCGACTACTTCAAGGGCGAGCCCCTCATCAAGTACTTCATCTTCAAGGTGACCAACGCTGAGACCCGTCCCAATGAGATGGCCGCCGGTGATGTGGATATGGGCGAGGTCAACTCCTTCCGTACCGAG
>CAJMQD010000023.1 GCA_905215425.1 uncultured bacterium | reverse complement strand
CCCATATAGTCCAGGGTGTGGTCCACGCAGTGCTCCGGGGCCACCTTCAGCTGGCCGGAGATGTGATACTGCACCAGGTCGGTGAAAAACTCCCCGCTGGGGTCCTTCATCAAAAAGTCGAACCGGATGCCCGAGCGGATGAAGACCTTCTTGATGCCGGGCAGGGCCCGGACCTTCCGCAGCAGCATCATATAGTCGGTGTGATCCGCATCCAGATTGGGGCAGGCCTCCGGGGCCAGACAGGCGCGGTTTTTGCACATGCCGTGCTTGAGCTGCTTCTGGCAGCTGGGGCGGCGGAAGGTGGCGGCGGGGCCGCCGATGTCGTGGATATAGCCCTTAAAGCCGGGGTGCTGGATGAGCAGCTTGGCCTCCCGGATGACGCTCTCGTGGCTGCGGCTGGTGACGGTACGCCCCTGGTGGAAGGCCAGGGAGCAGAAGTTGCACGCCCCAAAGCAGCCGCGGTTATGGGTGACGGAGAAACGGACTTCCTCAATGGCGGGCACGCCTCCCATATCGTCATACATGGGGTGGGGCTCTTTGACATAGGGCAGCTCGGCCACCCAGTCCAGCTCTTCGGTGGTCAGGGGATAAGCGGGGGGATTGACCAACAGGAACTGTCTGCCGTGCTTTTGCAAAATAGCGCGGCCTACGGCGGCGTCGTGCTCCTGATATTCCACCATGTTGGCCTGGGCGTAAGCAGTTTTATCGGCGGCTACATCCTCAAAGGAAGGGACCTCTACGTGGGGATAAGAGCAGATGCTGGGGTAGGGGACAGCCACGCAGGTGCCCCGCACATCGGTGATCTCCCCTACCGGAGTTCCGCTGGCCAGACGAGCGGCGATCTCTAAAGTGGCGTGCTCCCCCATGCCGTAGGTGAGAATGTCCGCCTGGGCATCAAAAAGGACGGAGCGGCGCACCTTGTTCTCCCAGTAATCGTAGTGAGCGAAGCGGCGCAGGCTGGCTTCCAGTCCGCCGATGATGATGGGAATATCGCCAAACACTTCCCGCACCCGGTTGGAATAGACAATGGTGGCGTGATCCGGGCGGAGGCCGGCCTTCCGTCCGGGGGAGTAGGCATCATCGTGGCGCGGCTTTCGGGCGGCGGTATAATGGGCCACCATGGAGTCGATGTTGCCTGCGGAGATCAGAACGGCGAGGCGTGGACGGCCCAAGACGGCAAAGGCACTCGGGTCGCGCCAGTCCGGCTGGGACAGGATGGCCACCCGGTAGCCCTCGGCCTCTAAAATACGGCCGATGATGGTAGGGCCGAAGGAGGGATGGTCTACATAGGCATCCCCTGTGATGAGAAGAAAGTCGTAGGAATCCCAGCCGCGGCTGGTCATATCCTCTTGAGAAACGGGTAAAAATAAGGTTCGGTCAAAGCCCATGGCGGGTACCTCCCAGAATGGACTGGATATAGCCGGGAAAGCCCGGTTTTGCAGTCTTATTGGTCATATCCGATGTACAGCTCCAGCAGGCCCGCGGCCTGGGCAGGGGCGGGGTGGAAGCTGTTTTCCATCCAAATCGTTTGATCCACCTCCGGCGGAGGGGTGAGCAGCAGCCGGTCACGGCCTATGCTGCGGAAGAAGGAAACGGCCTGTCCCACCAGCTGGAGAGCCGCAAACTCTCCGCGGTGCTCCGGTGCCAGATAGAGACGGCGGATCACGCCGGAACTGGGCAGGGGAGTTTGTTCAGGCGCTAAGAGGAGCAGACCCACGGGCTCGCCCTCGGCCATCGCTGTGACCAGTGTGTTGGGATCCTGTTCCAGGGCAGCCTGGGCTTCGGTGAGCTCCAGTCCGGCAGCCGCAAGGAGGGCGCGGTCCGTCTGGATCTCCAGCGGGCGGTACCACAGGTTGACCTCCGGAACCGGAGCGTGCTTGCGCCACCAGGACTGCCGGGCCAAGGTGGAGATGTCCGGATCCAGATGGGAATTGTCCCCCTCGAAGGAAACGGAGAAGGCAGTTCCGTCGTAGGTCAAACAGGTGACAGCAGTATTGTCGCAGAAGGGAAGTTCAGACCAATGCTCCGCCGGAATGTTCTGCACCAGGGCGAGAAACTGGCGGATAACGGAGCCGTGGCTGAACACGGCGATGGTCTGGTTGGGGGATTGGTCGGCGATGGAGCGCAGAGCCGCGTCGAAACGGGCGGCGGCCATCTGGAAGGTCTCGCCCCCGGGAGCCTGCCAGGTGGGATCTGTGCGGCCAAAGAGAGCCATCTCTTGGGGGCAGTTGTAGCGGGTGTCGCCAAAGGTGCGGTCTTCCCAGCGGCCAAAATGCAGCTCCCGCAGGCCGGGATGGGTGTGCAGCTCTAAACCGCGGGGGCGGTATATGGCGCGGGCGGTGGCCATGGTACGGAACAGGGGACTGGACCACACCGCGTCGATGGGAATATCGGTAAAACGGCGCTCCAGCGCCTGAATTTGCAGCCAGCCCCGGGTGGTGGTCAGAGCATCGTACCAGCCGTGGATGCGGCGGTATAAGTTGCCCTCCGCCTCCGCGTGGCGAATCAGGTAGATGGTAGTCATGTAACAAGTCCTTTTCTTATCTATAATTCGGGCGCTCAACGGCGGGCATATCCCAGAAAGATCCATTGAGACATACAAAAAATATTATAGCGGAATACACAGGATTTAGCAATGCATTTTTCCCTGTGCCTGGGCACAATAAGACGGCGGACCAATGAGTTTTACCGCAGAGAAGGAGGATAAAAAATGACCAGTCATAACAGCTGCGGCTGCGGCAAATTCCTGATCGGTATGGGATTGGGGCTGATGGTAGGGGCCGGATTTGGCATGACCATGTCCCCCAGCCGCCGCCAGGTGCGCCGAGTGGCGCATAAGGCCACCAAGAGGGTGAACGAGGTTGTGGACGATTTAGCGGATGCCATGGGGCTGTAAGCCCAGACAAAAAGCAGCCGGACGCTGTCCGGTTGCTTTTTTATATGGAGTCAGGTATACTATAAAAACAAAGCACTTTAAGCGGTGCGGCGTCAGACGGGGCGATCAAGGATGGCCCGAAACGAAAACGAACAGGAGGATGTATGATGACAGACCGTGAACTGGTCCAGCTGGCCTTTTCCATGCACAAGTTTTCCTATGTGCCCTATTCTAAATTCCCTGTTGGGGCCGCCCTCCTGTGTGAGGACGGGGCGGTATATACCGGCTGCAACGTAGAGAACTCCGCCTATGGCAGCACCATCTGTGCCGAGCGTACCGCTCTGGTGAAGGCGGTAAGTGAGGGTCGCCGCAGCGGCTTTGCCGCCATTGCCATCGCCGGCAAGGGCTCGGACTACTGCTGGCCCTGCGGCGCCTGCCGGCAGATGCTCTATGAGTTTGCCACCAGACTGCGGGTGTTGGCCGCCCGGGGAGATGGGGAGTATGTGGAAGTCCCCTTGAATGAGCTGCTGCCCCACGGCTTTGGCCCGGAGTCCCTGAATTAAAAAAGATGCCCACCCGCCTGTGCGGGTGGGCATTTGCGTTATTCTGCGCCGGTTTCATGCTCAGGGGAGCCGACGTTCCGCAGCAGCTCCTCGGCAGAGATGCCGAACAGTTTGGCCAGAGCCAGCAGGTTGGAGGTGCTGGGGTCAGAGTCGCCGCGCTCCCATTTAGAGACGGCCTGACGGCTGACGCCCACGGACTCGGCCACGAACTCCTGGGTCATCTGGCAGCGAAGGCGGTGCTCCTTCAGGGCTTCGCCCAGGGTGCGCTTGATTTGGTTTTTCTCCTGCCGCACGCCGTTGGTGCGGATATAGGTCCGCAGGGCGCGGATCGCCAGGACTATAACGTATAGGAACAGAGCAGTGGGGATCAAGGTAAACAGAATCGTGAGGATGATGGTAACGCTAAGGCGCATAAGACGGCCCTCCTTAAAACTGATGGCTGAAGTATACGAAAAATAGGCGGTTGCGTCCACCAAATATGGGGCAACTATTGGTTGCAGCGCCTTAAATCAAGCTGTTCAGGGCCTCGGCAGCTTGTTTTGCCACCTCCGGCGTCAGCACGGCGCAGCTGACCAGCAGGCGCTTGTCCTCCCCCGGGGGAACGGGCCCCATGTAGAACTGGGAGAGAAATACCCCGGTGAGGCCGTGGTCGGCCAGAGCGTCCAGCACTGCCTTCTGGGGACGATCCAGCTTCATCCGCAGCAGAAAATGCAGTCCGGCGTCCTTTTCCTCCGCCAGCAGAGCCTTGCCCACGGGAAACTGAGCGAGCAGGGAGAGAAAGTCGTCCCGTTGGCGGCGGCAGATCTTCCGGGTGCGGGCGATGTGCCGCTGAAAATAACCCTCCTGAATCAGGGCGGCCAGGATATACTGCTCCAGTCCGCCCACAGGGCAGGAGAAGAAGCCCAGCTTCTCCTGAAAGGCGGCCATCAGCTCCGGGGACAGCACCATATAGCTGATGCGCATGGAGGGGGCCAGGCTGCGGCTGAAGGTATTCAGGTAGATCACCCGGTGTCCCCCGTCAATGGACAGCAGGGGAGGGATAGGGCGGCCCTCAAAGCGGAATTCGCAGTCGTAGTCGTCCTCGATGATGTACCGTCCGGGCCGGTCTTCCGCCCAGGCCAGCAGCTCCTGCCGCCGCTGGAGGGGAGTTACCTGCCCGGAGGGGTAGCTGTGGGAGGGGGTGATATGCAGCACCTGGATGTCTTCGTGTTCCAAAGCGGACATCTGCACCCCTTTGCCGTCCAAGGGAATAGGGATGCACTGGGCATTGTTGGCGCGGTATATTTTACGGATTTTTGGAAAGCCCGGATCCTCCACGCCGTAGCGCAGTTCCGGGCCGAAAAAACGGACCAAAAGGCCGTACAAATACTCTGAGCCGGCACCGATGACCAAGTTATCGGGGGAGATGGATAAACCGCGCTCTTCCCCCAGATACTGGGCGATGGTCTGCCGCAAAGCCAGAGTGCCCTGAAAGGGGACCGGCTCCAGCAGCTCCTGCCGCCGCTCGGACAGTACCCGCCGCCCCAGCTTGGCCCACACGGAGAAGGGAAACAGCCCCGGCACGGCAGAGCCGCGGCTGAGGTCGACAAGCGGAAGCGCGCTGCCGCCGGACGGCTCCGGCCGAAGGGGCGGGGCGCTGCGGGGGAGCCGCCGCTCGACCCGTTCTACAAAATAGCCCCGTTTGGCCGAGGAGCAGAGGTAGCCCTCCGCCGTCAGCTGATAATAGGCATTTTCTACCGTGGTTTTGCTGATCTGCAAATGCTCGGCCAGGGCCCGTTTGGAGGGCAGCTTCTCTCCGGCCGCCAGGCGTCCGGACAGGATATCCTCCCGAATACACTGGTAGAGGGAGTGGGAGAGGTGTTTTCCCGGCAGCGGGAGGGAATAGGTGAGCATAACTGGCCTCCTAAAAAATTATTAAACTGGCAATTGCAATCATGCCAGATTACGACTATACTACCACAAGACAAGCGGTTTCCGCAAGTACATGGCCCGATTTTTACAGGCTTCCCCGGGAGCGGGACGGGCAAAAGGAGAGAGTATCATGGAGAAAACAGTAAAAGAAGAGCGGGTACGCAAGCTGGCCCAGGCGGCTCTGTTTGCGGCCCTGGCCTATATCGGCTTCCAGTTTTTCCGCATTGACATTCCCGTGGGCGGGGATAAGACGGCCTTCCACTTGGGAAACACCTTTGTGGTGCTGGGCGCTCTGTTTCTGGGCAATCCCTGGGGCGGCTTGGCCGGGGCTGCGGGTCTGACCATTGCCGATCTGACCTCCGGCTATGCCACCAGCGCGCCGAAGACCTTTTTCCTGAAGCTGATGATCGGCCTGATCGCCGGTTTGGTGGCCCACAAGGTGTTCCATCTGGATCAGGAGACGGATGGCAAGAAGCGCCTCTGGATCACCCTGCTGGCCAGTGTGTGTGCCCTGGGCTTCAACGTAGTGGCCGACCCCCTTGTGGGCTATTTCTACAAGCAGTACATTCTGGGTCAGCCCCAGGACATCGCCAAGGCTCTGGCTAAGATCAGCGCCGTGACTACTTTTGTGAACGCTGTGGCCTCCACTGTGTGCGCCGTGGTATTCTATAATGCCCTGTATCCCGCCCTGAAGCGCTCCCACCTGCTGGTGGGCAGCGAGGAGAAGGCCTGATTGAAAAGCAATGAGCCCCCGCCGTAAGGTGGGGGCTCATTTTGTTTGTGCGGGTTTAACCTGCGATGGTAAAGTCGTCAGAATAGGCCGGAGAAGCCCTCCTGCGTGGTCACATTGTACAGGCCGTAGAAGGGCAGCTCGGCCAGTTGGTTATTGTCGGCGTCCACCAGCTGACTGCCCACCCAGCTGCGGAAGCCCTCGGGCAGGTCGGCCACAGGGGTGAAGGGCAGGTAGATCAGGAACTCCTGGCCCCCCTCAATGCCGTAAGGGGTGGAGCAGACATACCGGATGCCGTCCCGGATCTCCTCAGTCTCCGGAGTGCCGTCATAGGACAGGGACTCCAGCTGCACCGACCAGGTGTGGTCGTCCACCTGGGTGGGCTGGGAGAACTGTCCGCTGAATTCACAGATGTACTCCGTGCCGTTGGGGTAGCCCTCGCCGGTGCCCCCCATGTCGGAGTCGTGGTAAGTGCCCGCAAAGCTGCCGTCAGGGGCGATGGACACTTGGGTATCCCAGGCGCCCACGCCGCTGGAAAAGACGAAGGTGTCGGGCAGGATTCCGAACAGGTCCTCCGCCGTGAATTCGCTCTGGGCCGCAGACTGGGAGCCGGAGGCGGAGGTGGAAACAGAGCTGCTCTGAGAGCCGGAGCCGGGGGCATCGGGGCTTTTAGCAGAGCAGCCGGCCAGCAGCAGGCAGGCCAAGGCGATTGCGATCAGTTTTTTCATAGGATAACTCCTTTGGATCAGATTTATAAGGGACACAGGCGGCATGGTCCCCTGCATGGGGCTATTATGGCGCAGGCGGGGCGGATATTCAAGGCAGATTTCTTTAAGATTTGGTTGCAAAAAGACAACAGAAAGTTACAAGGCAAAACCAGACAAAAAACTCCCGCCCATAGGGGCGGGAGCGGGGAGAAGAGTTACTTTTTCAGACCGTCCAGAAAGCTTTCGATGATCTCGATCTGCTTCAGCACGCTCTCCTTGGCGGGGCCGCCGAAGACCTTCCGCCCGTTGACGCAGGTGGACAGGGCCAGAGCCTCATATACGTCCTCGCCGAACAGGGGGGAGATGGACCGGTACTCCTCCAGGGGCAGGGTGTCCAGAGTCTGACCGGTCTGGATGCAGTGGTTCACCAGCTTGCCCACGATGGTGTAGGCCTGACGGAAGGGCATTCCCTTCTTGGTCAGATAGTCGGCGCAGTCGGTGGCGTTGATAAAGCCGCCGTTGGCCGCCTTGAGCATATTCTGGGGCAGCACCTTCATGGTGTCCACCATGGCGGTGAACACGGGCAGGCACATATTCACGGTGTCGATGGCGTCGAACAGGGCCTCCTTATCCTCCTGCATATCCTTATTGTAGGCCAGGGGGAGGGACTTCATCATGGTCAGCAGGGTCACCAGGTCTCCGTACACCCGGCCGGTCTTGCCCCGCACCAGCTCGGCCACATCGGGGTTCTTCTTCTGGGGCATGATGGAGGAACCGGTGGAGTAGGCGTCGTCCAGCTCCACAAACTTGAACTCCCAGCTGCACCACAGGATGATCTCCTCGGAGAAGCGGGACAGGTGCATCATCAGGATGGACAGAGCGGACAGCAGTTCGATGGCGTAGTCCCGGTCGGACACGGCGTCCAGGGAGTTGGCCATGGGCCGGTCGAAGCCCAGGGCGGAGGCGGTGGCAAAGCGGTCGATGGGATGGGTGGAGGCGGCCAGCGCCCCGGCCCCCAGGGGGCACTCATCCATGCGGTCCAGGCAGTCCTGAAGACGGCCCATATCCCGCTTGAACATGGCGGCGTAGGCCATCAGGTGGTGGGCGAAGGTGATGGGCTGGGCCCGCTGAAGGTGGGTGTAGCCGGGCATCACCGTATCCAGATTGTCCTTGGCCTTGGCCACCAATACCTTCTCCAGAGCGGTCAGCTGCTCCAGCAGCTGGGGGATCTGCTCCTTGGTATACAGCTTGGTGTCCAGTGCCACCTGGTCGTTCCGGCTGCGGGCGGTGTGCAGGCGCTTGCCCGCGTCGCCGATGCGCTGGGTCAGGATGGTCTCGATATTCATGTGGATATCTTCGTTGTCGGCAGAGAACTCCACCTTCCCGGCCTCAATGTCCGCCAGAATGCCGGACAGTCCGGCAATGATGGCCTGGGCATCCTCCTGGGAGATGATGCCCTGTTGGCCCAGCATGGCCGCATGGGCCATGGAGCCGGTGATATCCTGCTTATACAGCCGCTGGTCAAAGGAGATGGAGGAGTTGAAGTCGTTGACCTGAGAGTCGGTCTCCTTCTGGAACCGTCCGCCCCAAAGTTTCATAATTGTTCGCTCCTTCTGCGCAGGAAAGGCGGGTGACCGTGGCCATCCGCCTTCCTGTATAATTTAAGTGGTTCAAGCTATTTCGCCGCAGGCGAAAGGATTTTGGATGAGCTTTTTCACGGACATGTGCCGGGAAAAAGATACCGCTCAGGCCGCAAGTGTGCGAACGAAGTGAGTGCGCGCAGCGGACTGAACTCTCAAACAAAAGGCTCTGTCTTTTGTTTGATTAAAGCTTTCCCTGCTCCCGAAGGGCCAGAACGGTGTCGGGCAGACCCCACAGGTTGATGAAGCCGGTGGCCTGATTCTGGTCGTAGTCGCTCTCACCGAAGGTGACCAGCTCCTCGGAGTACAGGGTCTCAGGGGAGGTGATGGAGGAGGTGATGATGTTGCCCTTGTACAGCTTCAGCTTCACCGTGCCGGTGACGTGCTCCTGGGTCTTGTCGGCGAAGGCGGACAGGGCCTCCCGCAGGGGGGTGAACCACTTGCCGTTGTAGACCAGATCGGCGAAGTCCACGGCCAGCTTGCTCTTCATGTGGGCGGTGTCCTTGTCCAGGGTGATCATCTCCAGGCACTGGTGGGCCTTGTACAGGATGGTGCCGCCGGGGGTCTCGTACACACCACGGTCCTTC
>CAJMQD010000022.1 GCA_905215425.1 uncultured bacterium | reverse complement strand
CCCACCGAGCCGATGGTGCTGCCCGTGTCCACTGTGTCGCCCACCGCTACCGGCGGCTTGGCGGCCAGCCCGCTGTACGCACTGACCATGCCGTCCCCGTGGTCGAGGACCACCGTGGTCCCCATCATGTCATCCTCGTATACATCGTGTACCGCACCCCCACGCATGGCAGACACCAGAGTGCCCTCTACGGCGGAGATATCCAGCCCCGCGTGGACACGCCAGTCCCCCATGGTCCTGTCATAGCTCAGGGTCTCCACGCTGAAGGGGCGCAGCACCTCCCCCTTTACCGGCCAGGTATAGGCCGCAGGGGCCGGCTTTGGCGAGGGGACTTCCCCCTTGCCCTCCTGGGCGGCGCTCTGCTCCGGAGCGGCCGGCACAGGCTTAGGCGCAGGCTTTGCGGACGGCGCGGCCGCAGGCGGCTTCTCCGTCTGGGGCTTGGCAAAGGCACTGCTGTCCGGAGCAGGCACAACTGCCGTGCCCGCAGCGGGCTTTGTGGGGTCCTCCGGCGCCGGACTGCCGACCGAGTGCATCAGGTAATACCCCGACACCCCAATCGCCGCCACACACAGCACCAGAACGATGTAGAACCCCCGCCCCAGCACAAAATCCCCCAGCCGCTCTGTCCAGGGTCGTTTCATACTCATCACCTCTGCCCCTATTTTTGACCGTCTGCCGGAACCCTATACCGAAACTCCCATGAGTTTTCTTCGCCTTTTTACGACCATACCGTGGACATGCGTCCTGTTCAGTGTTATAATTTCGTGGTGATCGGGCGGATCATATCCGCCCCCTCCCCCTTCTCCTCTCCCCGCAAAACCCGCTGCCGCTGGGCTTTTGTGGGGCTCCATTCGGTTTTCTGTCTGGCCCGATCCTTTCATCGGGCCGCCCTATGGGGGTGCGGAGGCATAGCCCCGCTCATCTAAAAAGGGTGGGTAGGAGGGTTTAAAAAATTTTGGAGGCTTCCATGTATCAAACCACGATTCTGCCCAATGGGGCGACAATTCTGACCTTACCCATCCCCGGTGTGCGCTCCGCCGCCCTGGGATTTTTTGTCGGCGTGGGTTCCCGCCACGAAAAGGCGGCAGAAAATGGCGCGGCCCACTTTATCGAGCATATGGTATTCAAGGGCACCGGCCGCCGCTCCGCCGGCGACCTGGCCAGAGAGATGGACGCCATCGGCGGCCAGGTAAACGCCTACACCACCAAGGAGCATACCTGCTTCTACGCCCGCTGTCTGGACGAGCATCTGGACCGGGCCGCCGACCTGCTGCTGGATATGCTGTTCTCCTCCCGCTTCGACCAGTCCGATGTGGAGATGGAGCGGGGCGTAGTGCTGGAGGAGATCGGCATGTATGAAGACGCCCCGGAAGATCTGGTGAGCGAACGGCTGGCCGCTGTGGTATACAAGGGTTCCCCCTTGGCCCGGCCCATTCTGGGCAAGGCGTCCACCCTGGCCCCCATGACCGGCCAGTGGCTGAAAGCCTGGCAGAAAGAACACTATCGTCCGGGAAACATCGTCGTCTCTCTGGCGGGAAGCTTCACTCAGCGGCAATTGGACGATCTGTGCACCCGGCTCAGCCAGTTAGAGGCCGGTCCCGCCCCCACCACCAGACCCGCCGCTTACCGCCCGGCCGTAACCGCCAAGAGAAAAGCCATTGAGCAGAACCACCTGCTGCTGGCCTTCCCTGCCCCCAATTACCTGGATCCCCGCCGGTATCAGATCCAGCTGATGAACGCCATCTTCGGGGGCGGCTGCTCCTCCCGCCTGTTCCAGGAGGTGCGGGAGAAGAGAGGCCTGTGCTACTCCGTCTACTCCTATGTGGCCGACCATGTGGACACCGGGCTTTTAGGGGTCTACACTGCCGCCAACCGGGATCAGGAGCGGGCCGCCTATGACGCCATCCGGCGAACCGTGCTGGACTATGCCGACCACGGTCCCACCCAAGAGGAGCTGGACCGGGCAAGAGAGCAGGCCAAGGCCAGCTTGCTGCTTGGCCAGGAATCTGTTCAGGCCCGCATGAGCCAGATGGGTGCCAGCCGCCTGCTGTACGGCCGGGTGCGCACTGCGGAGGAGGCGCTGGCCGGGTATGACGCCGTCACCCGGGAGCAGCTCCACGCCCTGGCGCAGGAAATCTTCCGGTTTGAAAACGCTTCTCTGTCCGCTGTGGGCCGGGTAGGCAGCGCGGAGGAGTACAGCAAGCTTTTGCAGCAATAAGCGCAAACCGCAGCCAGAGGCCGCTCCCTTTACCCCTCGGCGGCCGCGGAGCTGTCTATGCGCTAAAAACAAGCCACCCCCGGCAGTCGATCGACTGCCGGGGGTGGCTTTATGATTTTTGCTTAGACGTCCAGCTTTTCCGCTGCCTTCTCCAGATCATGGAGATCGGCCTGCTCGATCTTGCCGGCATCCACCGCCGCGGCCAGCGCCGGGTCGATGGGCAGCTGAGCCAGAACGGGCAGATGCTGCTTTGCGGCAGTCTCTTCAATGCGGCTCTCGCCGAAGATGGCGTGGCGCTTGCCGCAGTCGGGACACTGGTAGTAGCCGTAATTCTCCACCAGACCCAGGACGGGAATGGACATCATGTGGGCCATATTCACCGCCTTGGTAACGATCATGGACACCAGCTCCTGGGGGGAGGTGACCACCACGATGCCGTCAATGGGCAGAGACTGGAACACCGTCAGGGGTACGTCGCCGGTTCCCGGGGGCATATCCACAAACAGGTAATCTACGTCGCCCCAAGACACATCGGTCCAGAACTGCTTGACCATGTTAGCAATGACCGGGCCCCGCCAGATAACAGGGTCGGTCTCATGCTCCACGAACATATTCAGGGAGATCACCTTGATCCCTCCGGCGGACACCGCGGGGTACACCCCAACATCGTCGCCGTTGGCCTGCTCGTGGATATTGAAGGCAGTGGGGATGGAGGGGCCAGTAATATCGGCGTCCAGAATACTCACCTTCTTGCCCCGGCGCGCCATGGCCACGGCCAGACCGGAGGTGACGGTGCTCTTGCCCACGCCGCCCTTGCCGCTGACTACGGCGATGACCTTCTTTACGTTGGAATTGGGGTTGGCCGGGGCCCGCAGGTCCCGGGAGCCGCAATCGGCTCCGCAGCTGGAGCAATCGTGGCTGCACTCTTCTGACATATAAAACATCTCCTTTGTTTATAATACGAAATCAGTACCATCCAAGGGCGGGGAAAATCGGGCGGGGAAAACAAGAGCCTCAGCCCTCGGGAGCCGCTTCTTCAGGGGCTCCGGTCTGGGTGTCTTGGGCGGGCGGCTCCTCACCGGTGAGCATATAGTGCTGCGTGACCTCGTCGGCAAAGTAGTACTGCATGATCTCCGCGGCGATGGCGCCCAGCTCAGATCCGCTGCCGCCGTGTTCCACCACAATGGCCATGGCGATCTGCGGGTCGTCATAGGGGGCAAAACAGACGAACACGGCGTTGGACTCGCTCTGGGCGCTGATCTGAGCGGAGCCTGTCTTGGCGCCTACCTGAACGCCCACATTCTTAAAGTACCGGGCCGCAGAGCCATCGCCGGTGGTCAGGCCAAGCATGCCCTTCTTCACCGCATCCAGATTTGTGGGGTCGATCTCCACCGTGCTGAGGATCTCCGGCTCGTGGGTATAGATCACTTCACCGCTGGCGCTGTCCCGTACCTCTTTCAGCAGATGGGTGGCATACCGGGTGCCGCCGTTGACCAGGGTGGCGATATAGTTGGCCAGCTGGATGGGCGTGACCTGGGTGCTCTCCTGGCCGATGGCCACAGACAGGACATTACCCTCATACCAGGTGCCCCCCATGGCCTCCGTATAGTCCGGGCCGGCCAAGATGCCCGCCTCCTCATACAGTTCCAGGCCGGTCTTCTGGCCCAGGCCGAATCGGCTGGCATAGTCCCGCAGGCGGTCAATGCCCAACTGGCGGCCTACGTCGTAGAAGAAGTAGTTGCAGGAGTCCGTAATGGCCTTGCTCACGGTCTCATATCCGTGGGTGCGGCCATACTGGCGGTAGATCCAGCACAGGGGGCCGTTCTTGGTGTAATAGGTATACCGCCCCTCGTCCTTGATCTGGGTATAGGGCGTAATAATGCCCTCCTCCAATCCGGCGATGCCGGTGATCATCTTGAAGGTAGAACCCGGGGCGTACAGGCCCTGGAGCGCCCGGTTGAACAGGGGCCTCAGGGGGTCGGCCAGGTATTCGTTGTAGTTGGAGTAGTACTGGGACAGGTCGAAGGTGGGGTAGGATGCGCTGGCCTTGATGCCCGCATCGTTTACGTCCAGAATGACACAGGCGGCGCCCTCTACCTCTTTACTCTTCAGCTGGGGCAGGTGCTTGGCCAGCGTTTTTTCCGCCATGGCCTGCAAGTCCTCGTCGATGGTGAGCACCACGTCGCCCCCGGGCTCCGGCTCGGTGATCCACTGGGAGTTTACCACCTTGCCCTTTCCGTTGCGCTCGACGGTGCGCTCGCCGGGGGTGCCCCGCAGCCACGACTCGAAGGCGGACTCCACCCCGAATTTGCCCACGGTGTCGTTCATGTTATACCCCAGGTCTTTGTAAGCGCTCCATTCCTTCCGGTAAATGGGACCCACCTGTCCCATAAGATGGGCGGCTACCTGAGTATTATACTGTCGGATGCTCACCGGGTCAATACTCACTCCGGACAGAGCGTGTTCCTTCACCTGAGCAATGAAGCTGATATCCACATCCTTGGCAAAGACATATTGCTCCCAATAGATGTCCCGGCTGCGGAGGTAGACCTCATACAGCACGCCGGCCAGGGCCCGGGCATCCGCCGGAGCCAGATCGCCGATATTCAGCGTTGGGACTGTCGTCCCCTCGGCGGTATTTTTGCTGTCCACCGCTCCCTCCCCGCGGATGGAAAAGCTGGTACACATCAGGCCCAGCAGCTCCTCCGCCGTGGGCAGCGCAGCGGGCTGTTCCGGTTCAGGGGTCTGTTCCGGCTCCTGGGGCAGCTTTTTCAGCCCGATGGCCACAAGGGCCCGGTCGATAAGGCCCAGCTTCTGCGTGGAAGTCTGAGAGGACTTGGCCGTATGCTCCTTTGTGGGGTCCTGGATCCACTTCATTTTCACCGCCAGCTTCCCCAGTCTGGTAAGCGAGACGGTGGTAACGCCGTCCTGATCGGTGGAGGTGGTGGTGTAAGGGTGATCAGTTGTAAAAGAGAAGGGCGCCTCCGTGGTGATCGGAAGGGTGTCATTCCACTCCACCCCGCTGTCCTGCGCCAGTCGGATCAGGGAGAGGATCGTAGCGTTGCGCTCTGTATCTTTCCCCATGAGAGAGGTATTCAAGGTCACCTGATAAATGGTGCGGTTAGAGACCAGCGTGCGTCCAGAGCTGTCCAATATGTTGCCCCGGGCGGACTCCACCGTCTCCGTCTCCGCAATGCGGGTCTGGGACTTTTCGTAATAGTAGTCGCCGTTGACCTTCTGGATGTTATACAGCGTGCTCCCCAGAACCAGCAAGACCACAGCCATCGCACCACAGAGAATGCCTACCCGGCGGTAAAATTGTCGTCTGTTTAAGGGGAACATCTCCTTTCAACGAAAAATCATGCCAGTTTCTGCCCGCCTACCCGGCAGTAGATCCGATAGAAAATCAGATAGATCAGCGGTGTCCAGCACAGAGAGAGCAGCCACTCCCGAAGGGCAGTGGACAGCAGCGCAGGCAAAGGCCCCAATTGAATAATCACGCCGCTGATAACTTGAAACAGCTCCAGCAGCGCCAGACAGGCAGCAGCGCACACAATACAGCCCGCAAAGGAGCTGCGCAGCACATACTGGGACAGCGTCCCGGTAAAAAATCCCGCCAGCGTAAGCAAAAAGATCATAGCGGCCGGAACACCGGGATAGGAGAGGGCCCAGATCAGCCCGATCCACAGGCCGAATCCCGCACCGCCCGCGGTGCCTTCCAGCACCGCCACGGCCGCCGCCGCCACAGGCAGCAGAATGGGAGTAACCCCAAACAGCGGATACCGGGACAGCACAAAGGCGTCCAGCACCCAGACAGGCAGCAGACCCAGGGCGTACACCGCCCATTTGAACAGTTGGTCCCGTCGGGTCACCGAGGTCCCTCCTTTCCTGTGGGGCGATCACTCCACAACGTCAAATTCTTTGATGATAAATACCTCGACCAGGGAATCCAGCCGGGCCTGGGGCTTCAGCACAGCGTAGCGCATCATCCCGGAGGGGTCAGAGCGCAGCTCCTCTACCCGGCCCACCACCAGATCCGGGGGATAGATATCCCCCTGTCCCGATGTGAGGATCTGGTCCCCCGGGCGCAGTTGGGCGTCGTCAGGGAGGTAGGACAGCTTCAGGCGGCCCTGGGACATCAGTGCGAAGTCCCCCTCCAAAATTCCCGCACAGTCGGTACGCACACAGATACCGCCCATCTCAATGTCGGTATTGATCACAGTGGACACCCGGCAGTAGTTCAGCCCCACCTCCTCCACCACACCCACCAGGGCGCCGGTTTCGGAAATCACGCAGTTGCCCGTCTGAACTCCGGCGGAGCTGCCCTTGCTCAGGGTGAAAGTGGACTCCCAGTTGGTGGTGGAGCGCTGCGTGACCCGGGCGGACTCGAACACAAAATCCTGATGCTTTTCCTGAAGCCGCAGCAGCTGGCGCAGCTGCTGGTTTTCCCGGGCAGCCTCGCCGCTCTCCCGGAGCTGTGCCTCGAGATCGGCCACCTGCTTGCGAAGGGTATCCAGCTCGGTATTCAGCTCCTCATATCGAAAGACATAGTTATAGACCCCCTCCGCCCAATCCAGCACGTTGGAGACCAGACTGCGCACCGGGGCGGTGATGGTGGTGGCTGCGTTGGACAAGGGGTCCGCCGTCCCCCCCATCAGGGCGGAGGAGATCCCCACCAACAGGGACAGAAGCAGGGCTATGACCAACAGCAGAACGCCGTTTTTATGAAAGAAGTCTTTCACCGCTCATCCTCCTTGCAGGTCAGATCAAAAAGGGGTCCACCCCAAACCGGGCCAGCAGCTTGCCCACCAAACACACCGGCAGTCCCACCACATTGAAGTAGTCCCCCTGGATGCCCTCCACCAGCAGGGCGCCCCGTTCCTGGATGCCGTAGGCCCCCGCCTTGTCCATCGGCTCCCCGGTGGCCACATAGGCGTCGATCTCCTCCCTGGTCAGGGAGCGGAAGCGGACCTGAGTGGCCTCATGCCGGGTTACGATCTGACTGCCCCGGCGCAGGGTGACGCCGGTGTACACCGTGTGTTCCCGTCCGGACAGGGACAGCAGCATTTCGGCCGCCTCCTCTTCGCTGTGGGGCTTGCCCAACACCCGGCCGTCCACGGCCACCACAGTATCCGCGGCAATGATCAGGGCGTCAGCCTCCGCTGCGGCGGCCACCTCTGCCGCCTTCTGGCTGGACAGGGCTTCTACCAGCTGGGCGGGGGTCAGGCCGGGGGCGGCCACCTCCTCCCCGCGGGCAGGGCAGATCTTAAAATCAGTAAAGCCCATCTGCCCCAGCAGCTGCCGCCGCCGGGGGGACTGGGACGCAAGAATCACTGTCATACGCTTCAACCTTCCCAATGGACCTCAGTGGGACCATCCTCCGCCGTACCATTGATGCGGACAGACTGGGCCCACTCGTAATTTCCGTCGTGGAGCCATGCCTCAAAGCGGCCGTCGGGCCACACCTGGAGCGACTCCAGCTCCAGCCGCTGGGCCAGTTCCTCCCGGGACAGCTCCTGTACATCCTCGCCGTCCAGGGGCAGCTGCTGCGCCCCATAGGTCCGCAGGCGGTCGTCCCAGCCATCCACATCGGCCCAGATGGCCCGGGCGGTGTCTTGGGCGGCAGTCTGCTCCTCCTCTGTTCCCCGGTCAAACACCAGCTGCACCGTGCTCTCCCCGGTCCAGGGTGCGTCGTCCAGCTGGAACCAATTGGTACTGCGGTTCAGCGTAAAGGTGCCAAGCCCCTCCACCTCCGCGGTGACCTCCGCCTTCTGCTGATCGAGAATGGTCTTCAGGTCGGGGTCGAAGCCCGGCGCAGGCAGGCTGACCAGCAGCAGGCGGTCCTCCCCGGGGGACAGGCGGGCGGTAAATTTGATGATGAAGTCGCGGGGGACATGCTGCTTCAAATACTCCAGCAGCTCCTCGTCCTTGGGCACCGCCAGTTCATAGGAGCCCTGATGGATCTCCTGGCCGTCCTCCTCCATCCACGCAGTAAGCTCCAGCGCGGAGTAGGCCTGACCGCAGTCGTCCTCCCGGTCCGCAAAGCCGCCGGGGCCGGTGATGGCCAACACAGGCACCTCCTCCCCATTGAAGCCGCAGGGCAGAGGAGCGGGCTCTCTCTTTTCAGGCTTCGGCGCGGGGGCCTCCTCTTTCTTTTTTCCGAACAGATGGAACATAGCTGTCCCCCTCCTTTATTTTCCTGTGGAGCCAAAGCCGCCGGCGCCCCGGGCGGTCTCGTCCAACTCATCCACCATAGTGACCTTGGCCTGAATCACCGGGGCCACCATCAACTGGGCGATGCGGTCGCCGGGCTGGATCACATACTCCTGGTCGCTGGAGTTTTGCAGCCCCACCAGCAATTCCCCCCGGTAGTCGCTGTCGATAACCCCCACGCAGTTTGCGGGGGCGATGCCGTGTTTGATGCCAAGGCCGCTGCGGGCATACACCAGGGCCACATAGTCGGCGGAGGGCAGGGCGATGGCCAGGCCGGTGGGCACAGACCGCCGCTGTCCGGCGGGGATGGCCAGGGGCTCATCCAGGCAGGCGTGGAGGTCCATGGCCGCCGCCCCAGTGCTGGCGTAGAAGGGGGCGGGGATCTCATGGCCGATTTTGGGGGAGAGAGCTTTTATCTTTAATTCCATAGTTAATAATACCTCTTTCGAGTTAACTTACATTTTGTATAGGCGCTACATCCAATAAAATCACCATAGCGTCCGTGGCGTAGTATCAGCGGCTGTCCACAAAAGGGACAGGTGTTGCCATCGGCTACATTTCTTGCTTCTTCTGCATGACGGAATTTTTCTTCTTCTGAAATATTGGTGCAGTTTTGAATTGCGCCAGAAAAAACTTCAATTTCTGATGGGGAATAACAAATAACCCGCATGGATAAATCCTGACG
>CAJMQD010000021.1 GCA_905215425.1 uncultured bacterium | reverse complement strand
CCATCGGCGTGGGCGCCGGCCAGCAGAGCCGCATCCACTGCACCCGCCTGGCGGGACAGAAGGCGGACAACTGGTATCTCCGCCAGCACCCCAAGGTCTTGAATCTGCCCTTTGTGGACGGCATCCGCCGCCCGGACCGGGACAACGCCATTGATGTCTATATCTCTGATGAGTATGCGGACCTGCTGGAGCATGGGGCATGGAAGGGCATTTTCCAGGTGAAACCTGCTGCGCTGACCAGACAGGAAAAGGCGGCCTGGATCGCGACCCAGCGGGGGGTTACTGTGGGCAGTGATGCCTTCTTCCCCTTCGGAGATAACGTGCATCGGGCCCATAAGTCCGGTGTGGAATTTATTGTTCAGCCCGGCGGCTCCATCCGGGACGACAACGTGATCGAGACGGCCGACAAGTACGGCATCGTCATGTCCTTTACCGGGATGCGGCTGTTCCATCACTAAGCAGGTTTTACAGCGTTTTTAAAGATAGTCCCCGCTCCGCCGCAAACAGATCCCGTTTGCGGCGGAGTTTAGACAGGGGAGAAGATTTGATCAGCTTTGCCACTGGCAAATGAGAATAGGAGGACCCCATGAACGTATTGGTCATCGGTTCCGGCGGGCGGGAGCACGCTATGATCCAGAAACTGGCGGAGAGCCCTAAGGTGGACCGCCTGTTTGCCTATCCGGGCAACGGGGGAATGGCAGGACAGGCGTCCTGCATCCCCGGAAATGTGAAAGATATCCCCGCCCTGGTGCAGGCGGCCAAGAATTGCCAGGCCGATTTTGTGGTGGTGGCCCCTGACGACCCCTTGGTGCTGGGGGCGGTGGATGCCCTGCACGCAGCGGGCATCCCCTGCTTTGGCCCGGACGCCAAGGCGGCGGCCATCGAGGGCAGCAAAGTGTTTTCCAAGGACCTGATGCGCAAATATAACATTCCCACGGCGGAGTATCAGGTGTTCGACGATGCGGCCAAGGCGCTGGACTATCTGGCGGATGCCCCCATCCCCATTGTGGTCAAGGCGGACGGCCTGGCCCTGGGCAAGGGCGCTCTGGTGTGTATGACCCGGCAGGAGGCGCTGGATGCTGTCCACTCCATGATGGAGGATAAGGTGTTCGGCGAGTCTGGCAGCCGGGTGGTGATCGAAGAATTTATGGAAGGGCCGGAGGTGTCGGTCCTGTCCTTTACCGATGGCAAGACCGTAGTACCTATGGTGTCCTCTATGGACCATAAGCGGGCCCACGACGGTGACCAGGGATTGAATACCGGCGGTATGGGCACTGTGGCCCCCAATCCCTACTACACCCCTGAAGTGGCCCGGGAATGCATGGAGACCATCTTCCTGCCCACCGTTCGGGCGATGCAGGCGGAGGGCCGTCCGTTCAAGGGCTGTCTCTACTTTGGACTGATGCTGACCAAGAACGGTCCGAAGGTCATCGAATATAACTGCCGTTTTGGCGACCCGGAGACGCAGGTGGTGCTGCCTCTGCTGAAGACCGACCTGCTGGAGGTGATGCAGGCGGTAGAGGAGGAGCGTCTGGCCGACTGTCCGGTGGAGTTCTATGACAAACATGCCTGTTGTGTGGTGCTGGCCAGCGAAGGCTACCCCCAGAAGTATAAGACAGGCTTCCCCATCACGGTGGACGACGGCTTTACCGGCCGTCTGTACTGCGCAGGCGTGAAGCGGAATGATGACAATGTCCCCGTTACTGCCGGGGGACGGGTCCTGGGTGTGGCTGATGTGGGGGATACCCTGCGGCAGGCCATTGACAAGGCCTATGAGCAGGCAGCCAAGGTACATTTTGAAAACGCTTATTGCAGAAAAGACATCGGCCAGCGCGCCCTTGCCGCAGGGGAGGAGAAGTAAATGGTCTATCGAGTATATGTGGAAAAAAAGCTCCCCTTTGCCGCCGAGGCAAAGGATATGGCGGAGCAGCTGCGTACTCTGTACCACCTGACCGGGGTGGAGAAGGTGCGGGTGATCAACCGCTATGATGTGGAGGAAACCACCCCCGAACTGCTGGAGACGGCGAAACGGACCGTATTCTCTGAGCCCCAGCTGGATGATGTGTCTGAGGAGCTGAACACCGACGGCGCGGCCCTGGTGTTTGCTGTGGAGTATCTGCCCGGCCAGTTTGACCAGCGTGCGGACTCTGCCGCCCAGTGCATCCAGTTTATCTCCGGCGGCGAGCGGCCTTTGGTGGCCACCGCCAAGGTGTATGCCGTCTACGGCAAGCTGGAGGAAAAGGACACGGAGGTGATCCAGGGCTCTGTGATCAACCCGGTGGAGAGCCGCCTGGCCACCATGGATAAGCCGGAAACGCTGAAAACGATCCATGCTGACCCAGCCGACGTGAAGGTGCTGGAGGGCTTTACCCAGCTGGACCGCCAGGAGCTGGAGGGCTTCCTGGAGGATTACGGCCTGGCCATGGACCTGGACGATCTGGAGTTCCTGCAGTCCTACTTCCGGGAGGAGGGCCGCCAGCCCACCATTACCGAGGTGCGGGTGGTGGACACCTACTGGTCTGACCACTGCCGCCACACAACCTTCTCGACTCACCTGGACCGCATTGAGATTGACGATCAGGAGATCCAGGGGGCCTATGAGCGGTATCTGGCCGCCCGGGAGGAGGTCTATGGCGTGGAGCGGGCCGCTCAGCGCCCCCAGACACTGATGGATATGGCCACCATCGGCACAAAGACCCTGAAAAAGCGCGGCCTGCTGCCTGAGCTGGACGAGAGCGAGGAGATCAACGCCTGCTCCATCCATGTGCCCGCCGAAGTGGACGGGGAGAAGCAGGATTGGCTGCTCATGTTCAAAAACGAGACCCACAACCACCCCACGGAGATCGAGCCCTTCGGCGGTGCGGCTACCTGCATCGGCGGCTGTATCCGCGACCCCCTGTCCGGCCGGGTGTATGTCCACCAGGCCATGCGGGTCACCGGAGGCGGCGATCCCCGGGTGCCGATCGAGGAGACCCTGAAGGGCAAGCTGCCCCAGCGGAAGCTGGCCCGCACTGCGGCCGCCGGCTACTCCTCTTACGGCAACCAGATCGGTCTGGCCACCGGCCATGTGGCCGAACTGTACCACCCCGGCTATGTGGCCAAGCGCCTGGAGTGCGGCGCGGTGGTAGGCGCGGCCCCTGCCTCCAACGTCCGTCGGGAGCGCCCCGCTGCCGGAGATGTGGTTATCCTGCTGGGCGGCCGTACCGGCCGTGACGGCATCGGCGGGGCCACCGGCTCCTCCAAGAGCCACAATCTGAAATCCCTGACCACTATGGCCAGCGAGGTGCAGAAGGGCAACGCACCCGAGGAGCGAAAGATCCAGCGTCTGTTCCGCGATGGGGAGGTCACCCGTCTGATCAAGCGATGCAATGACTTTGGCGCCGGCGGCGTGTCTGTGGCCATCGGCGAGCTGGCCGATGGTCTGGCCATTGATCTGGACGCCGTGCGGAAGAAGTACGACGGACTGGACGGCACAGAGCTTGCAATCTCGGAAAGCCAGGAGCGTATGGCTGTGGTGGTGGCCGCTGAGGATGCCGCCAAGTTCATCGCAGCGGCCGAGAAGGAGAACCTGGAGGCCTATCAGGTGGCTGTGGTCACAGAGAATCCCCGTATGGTTATGACCTGGCGGGGCCAGACTGTGGCCGACCTGTCCCGGGAGTTCCTGAACACCAACGGCGCCACCAAGCGGGCCGCCGTTCAGGTGGAAAAGAAAGACCGCAGCAAGCTGGGAACGGCGGAGTTCTCTGACCTGAAAGAGATGGCGGGCAGCCTGAAGTGCGCCAGCCGCCGGGGCCTGACCGAGCGCTTCGACGGCACCATCGGCGCCGCCTCTGTGCTCATGCCCTTCGGCGGAAAGACCCAGAGCAGTCCCGCCCAGGCCATGGCCGCTCTGCTGCCTGTCCTGCCCGGCCAGCACACCCATCAGGCCAGTGTAATGGCCTGGGGCTGCGACCCTGATGTTATGTCGGTGGACCCTTATGTGGGCGCCCACAGTGCAGTGTATAGTTCTGTTGCCAAGCTGGTGGCGGCAGGTGCAGACTATAAGAAGGCATATCTCTCCCTCCAGGAGTTCTTTGAGAAGCTGCGGGACGAGCCCCACCGCTGGGGCAAGCCCTTTGCCGCGCTGCTGGGCGCTTTGGACGCCCAGCTGGAGCTGGGGGCGGCCGCCATCGGCGGTAAGGACTCCATGTCCGGCTCTTTCCTGGATCTGGACGTGCCCCCCACGCTGATCTCCTTTGCCATTGCCCCCGTGGAGGCGGGCGAGGTGCTGACCACCGAGTTCAAGGCGGCGGGCCACCCCGTGTGTCTCTTTGCCGGGAACAGCCCGGAGGAGCTGCGCGCCAGCTGGGAGCTGATGAACGACCTGGCCCGCCAGGGCAAGGTGAAGGCCGCCTGGGCTGTGGAGAACGGCCTGGCTGAGGCAGTGATGAAGATGTCCTTCGGCAACAACATCGGCTTTGAGGCGGCGGACAAGGAATTGGAGTGGTATCTCCCCTGTCCCGGCGCGGTGATAGCCGAGCTGACCGAACTGCCTGACAACCCCCTGTGCGTGCCCATCGGCGTGACCACCTATGCCGCCGATATCGACCTGGGCGGCGGTGACCGGGCTTCGATTGAGAAGCTGCGCACCCTGAACGAGGGTGTTCTGGAGGGTGTCTATCCCCTGAAGACTGCGCAGGAGCCCAAGCGGGTGGAGACCTTCTCCTGTGACGAGGGCTGTGTGATCGCCCCTGCGGTGAAGGTGGCCCATCCCCGCGCCCTGATCCCCGTATTCCCCGGCACCAACTGCGAGTATGACACTGCCCGGGCGCTGAAGGAGGCGGGGGCGGAGGCTGAGATTTTTGTGATCCGCAATCTGACCCCTGATGATGTGGCCCGCAGCGTAGAGCGCTTCGCCGCCGCCATGAAGACGGCGCAGATGGTGGTGATCCCCGGCGGCTTCTCCGGCGGTGACGAGCCTGACGGCTCCGCCAAGTTCATTACGGCCTTCTTCCGCAGCCAGACGGTGCGGGAGCAGGTGAGCAGCCTGCTGGATGAGCGGGACGGCCTGATGCTGGGCATCTGCAACGGCTTCCAGGCTTTGATCAAGCTGGGCTTGGTGCCCTACGGCAAGATCATCGAGACCGATGTAAACTGCCCCACCCTGACGTATAACATCATCGGCCGCCACCAGTCCAAGCTGGTGCGCACCCGGGTGAGCTCCAACAAGTCCCCCTGGCTGGCCCGCACCAAGGTGGGTCAGGTATATACGGTGCCCATCTCTCACGGTGAGGGCCGCTTCCTGGCTGACGAGGAGCTGATCCGCTCTCTGGCCGCCAACGGACAGGTTGCCACCCAGTATGTGGACCAGGAGGGGCTCCCCACCATGGAGACGGAGTACAACCCCAACGGTTCTATTCTTTCGGTGGAGGGCATCACCAGCCCCGACGGCCGCGTGCTCGGCAAGATGGGCCACTCGGAGCGTATTGGGGCCGATCTGTACCGCAACGTGCCCGGCACCTACGATATGGAGCTGTTCCGCGCGGGCGTGGACTATTTCAGATAAGGAGAGGACACCGTGACTGATATTGAGATTGCACAGAGCTGTACTATGCGTCCCATTACGGAGATTGCCGACGCAGCAGGAGTGGAACGGAATTATCTGGAGCTGTATGGAAATTACAAGGCCAAGGTGGACTATAAGCTGCTGCGGGAAAATTCCCGGCCTGACGGCAAGCTGATCCTGGTGACGGCCATCAACCCAACCCCTGCGGGCGAGGGCAAGACGACCACCACAGTAGGCCTGGCTGACGGTCTGCGTCGCCTGGGGAAAAACGTTGTTGTGGCCCTGCGGGAGCCCTCTCTGGGCCCCGTCTTTGGGGTAAAGGGCGGCGCCGCCGGAGGCGGCTACGCCCAGGTGGTACCCATGGAGGACATCAATCTCCACTTCACCGGGGATTTCCACGCCATCGGCGCTGCCAACAACCTGATGGCGGCCATGCTGGACAACCATATCCAACAGGGCAATGCCCTGGGCATTGACGTAAAGCGCATCGTGTGGAAGCGCTGCGTGGACATGAACGACCGCCAGCTGCGGAACATTGTGGACGGTCTGGGCGGCCGGATGCAGGGCGTGCCCCGTGAGGACGGCTTTGACATCACCGTGGCCAGCGAGATCATGGCCGTGCTGTGCCTGTCCGCTGACATTCCTGACCTGAAGGCCAGACTGGGCCGTATGGTGGTGGCTTACACCTATGAGGGAAAGCCTGTCACCGCCGCCGATCTGAAGGCGCAGGGCGCCATGGCCGCTCTGCTGAAGGATGCGCTGAAGCCCAACCTGGTACAGACGCTGGAGGGAACGCCCGCCTTTATCCATGGCGGCCCCTTCGCCAACATTGCCCACGGCTGCAACTCCGTGATGGCCACCCGCATGGCCATGCGCCTGGGGAACTACGCTGTGACCGAGGCCGGCTTCGGCGCCGACCTGGGCGCGGAGAAGTTCCTGGATATCAAGTGCCGCCTGGCGGGGCTGAAGCCCTCCGCTGTGGTGGTGGTGGCCACCGTGCGCGCCCTGAAGAACCATGGCGGCGTGGCCAAGGCGGATCTGAACCAGGAGAATTTGGAGGCCCTGGAGAAGGGACTGCCCAACCTGCTGCAGCATGTGTCCAACATTCGGAATGTGTACCATCTGCCCTGTGTGGTGGCGATCAACGCCTTCCCCACGGATACACAGGCGGAGCTGAAGCTGCTGGAGGAGCGGTGCGGCCAGCTGGGGGTCAACGTGGCCCTGAGCGAGGTTTGGGCCAAGGGCGGCGAGGGCGGCAAGGCCCTGGCCCAGGAGGTCTTGCGTCTGTGCGAGCAGCCCAACGACTTTACCTTTGCCTACGATACGGAGGACTCCATTGAGGATAAGCTGAACGCCATCGCCAAGAAGATCTATCACGCCGACGGTGCAGCCCTGACCCCCAACGCCAAAAAGCAGATCAAGGAGCTGGAGGAGTTGGGCTTTGGCAAGCTGCCCATCTGCATGGCCAAGACCCAGTATTCCTTCTCCGATGATCCTGCCAAGCTGGGTGCGCCCAGCGGGTTCACCATTACGGTGCGGAACATGAAGGTGTCCGCGGGAGCGGGCTTCCTGGTGGCCCTCACCGGGGATATCATGACCATGCCCGGGCTGCCCAAGGTCCCCGCTGCCGAAAAGATCGACGTGGACGAGAATGGGAAGATCACGGGCCTGTTCTAAGACTCTTTTTCAAACAGCCGCCGGAGCTCCGGCGGCTGTTTTTTGTCACAATCAGTCTCTAAGCTCCCTGCCCCCATGGGGACGGGGAGCTCAGCCTGATCCGAATCGTAAACCCGAAAGAATGGGGATCGACGAAAGACAGTAGGGGAAAGGCGGATTGCCGCGCCAGTTTGCGAACTGGCTCGCAATGACAAATTTCTGAACCAGACTGCATTGTGCCTGAACTGTGCGTTTACAATCGTGAACAAACTGAAAAATATGAGGGGATTGGACCCGGAGACATAAAGACCCCTTGCATTTTCAAAAAAACATGGTATCCTGTGAAAGCAGTTAAGAAAGGTCCCTCGAAGGGAACACAGGTGAATGATCATGAAACTTAGAAATAAATGGCTGGCCCTGGCTCTGTCCTGCGCCCTGCTGGCCGGATGCGGAGCGGACAGGAACACCGGATCGGGCAGCGTGTCGACCGACGGCAGCGGAACGGTATCGTCGGTTCAGACTTCAGACGGCAGTCAGAGCGGAGACGCTTCGGCCAGCGGAGGCACTTCCGAAACGGGGAGCAGCGCACAGGAACAGGAAGGCGGCGGGGCCTCTGGACCCCCGGAACAGTCTCAGCAGCCGGAAGATGACAGTCAACAGCCGGAGCCTCCGCAGGGGGGCGACGGGACCGATCAGCCCTACGATTTTACTCAGCCGGCGCCGGAGACTCCCAAGGTGGATGACAGCTATTTTTCCGACGCCGCCTTTGTAGGGGACTCCCGCACGGATGGGCTGCTGATCTACGGCGGGATGAAGGGGGCTACCAATCTGACCTCCAACGGCCTGTCTATTTTCAAACTGGAGGAGAAAAAGGCCCTGACCATCGGCGGGAAGAAGTACACCCTGATGGAGGCCCTGGCGCTGCACAAATACGGCAAGGTCTACCTGTCTCTGGGGGTAAACGAGCTGGGCTATTACGATGATGAGGGATTCTACAAGGCCTACTGTAAGGCGGTGGACGATATCCGGGCCTGTCAGCCCGATGCGGTGATCTATATTCAGGGGCTGATTCCCCTGAACGAGAAGGTGATCAAGGAGTCCGGCGGACGCACCTATCTGACCAACGACCATTTGCGTATTTACAACGACCTGATGAAAAAAACAGCCCAGGAGAAGCAGGCGGTGTATTTAGATTTGTACTCCGCCTTTGTGAATGGAAACGGAGAGCTGCCGGCCGAGGCCAGCAAGGACGGTGTCCACCTGCGCAAAAGCTACTGCGAGCAGTGGATGGACTATCTGCGGACCCATACGGTGAGCTATGACGCCTATACGGCGGGACAGAATAAGGAGGAAACGGTATGAAAAAGTGGATGTGCGGCCTGATGGCCGCTGTGGTGGCGCTGGGCCTGACCGCCTGCGGCGGGAAGGAGACTGCCGCAGCCTGGACGAAGGAACAGGGGCAGGCGATTGTGGACAGCGGAGCATTTTCCGACGAGCTGGACGAGCTGGATCTGGACACCGCCTGCGCGGTTTACGGCCTGGACCGGCAGCAGGTGACGGACGGCTTTGTGCGCCGTTCTGCCGGCGCCACCTGCGAGGAGGCGGCAGTGCTGATTTTCGACAGCGAGGACCACGCCAAGGCCGCGGCAGAGACTCTGTCCGGATATGTGCAGGATCAGATCGACCAGAACCGGGACTACCGCCCCGCCGAGGTGCCCAAGCTGGAGAACAAGTGGCTGGAGCAGCGGGGAAACACTGTTTTGCTGGTGGTGGCCAATGATCTGAAGGCCGCTCAGGATGCGGTGAAATAAGGAAAAAGAAGCACCGAATCCAGCGGATCCGGTGCTTGTATAAAACAGAAGCCCGGTCCCTCAGGGGACCGGGCTTCTGTTTGTTATTGAACGTGGGTGTGGTTGTTGATGTGCTTGGAGCAGTAGCAGTAGTAGCCGTTGCATTTAGAGCAGTACCGGAACTCCATATTCGGGTCGTCGGCGTCGGTGATGCCGCATACGGCACACTTGTGGAGGTAGCCCTTGCGCTGCTGGACCTCCTTCTGCGCCTTCTTGAAGTTGATGGTCTGGGCGCTGGTGCGGTAGCGGACCTGCTGCCCCTTCCGGCGGAACAGTCCCAGCAGGTCGTCCCCGAAGAAGAGAAAGTAGTTCAGCAGGGCGATGATGGGCAGGATGGCCTGAAGCCAGCTGCGGGTGACCAGAGAAAATGCGATGTCGTAGGCAAACAGGGCGGCGTCCACATAGGCCAGCCACTTCACCTTTAGGGGAATGATGCCGTACAGCAGCACCCGCAT
>CAJMQD010000020.1 GCA_905215425.1 uncultured bacterium | reverse complement strand
TAAGGCAGGTGCGGAAAAAGCGAGCTATGTGGCCAACAAGACCCTGCGCAAGGTCTACAAAAAGGTAGGCTTTGTGGCCCGCTGACCATCTTCCTAACCTGAAACTGAGTGAATACACAAGAGGCTTTTGAACATTATGGTATTTGATCTATCCACTGTGGGCACCGTCACTGCCGCCCTGCTGGCGGCGGCTATCGTGTCCCTTATCACCACTCCTGTGGTGCGCACCCTGGCCATTCGCATCGGCGCGGTGGACGTACCCAAGGACGGCCGCCGGATGCACAACCACCCCATTCCCCGCATGGGCGGACTGGCCATTTTCTTTGGCTTTCTGCTCAGCACCCTGGTGTTTCTTCCCCTTACCCGTCCGCTGCGCGGAATGCTCATGGGGGCCGTGATCATCGTGATCCTGGGTATCTTCGACGACATCTACGCTTTAGGCGCCAAGCTGAAGCTGGTGGTGCAGATCTGTGCTGCCCTGATCGCCGTGCTTATGGGCAACGAGATCACGCTGCTGTCCAACCCCAACATCTTCAGCTCCAACCCCTTCTGGGAGCTGGGCTGGCTGGCCATTCCCGTCTCTGTGGTCTGGATCGTGGGCATCACCAACGCCGTCAACCTGATCGACGGTCTGGACGGCCTGGCCTGCGGCGTGTCCACCATCAGCTCCATGACCCTTCTGGTCATCGCCCTGACGGTGGCCGAGCCCTCCATCGCCATTCTCACCGCCGCCCTGGCCGGGGGCTGTCTGGGCTTTCTGCCCTATAACCTGAACCCCGCCAAGATTTTTATGGGCGACACAGGCTCCACTTTCCTGGGCTTTGTTTTGGCGGTGGTATCCATCCAGGGCCTGTTCAAGCTATACGCCATCATGTCCTTCGCCGTACCCTTCCTGGTGCTGGCCCTGCCCATCTTCGATACCTGCTTTGCCATCCTTCGCCGGGTGTCCCACGGGCAGTCCCCCATGACTCCCGACCGGGGACATATCCACCACCGGCTGATCGACATGGGCTTTTCCCAGAAGCAGGCCGTGGCTGTGCTGTATGTGATCTCCGCCATTCTGGGCCTGTCTGCCGTGGTGCTGGCCACCAACGGCGTGCTGAAGGCCATGGTATTTCTTTTGGCCCTTTGCCTGTGCGGAGCCATGGCCGCCAAGGTCTTTTTCGACCACGCCAATGAGACCGAACGCAAAAACGCCCCTTCCGGCAGCAACGACAATTTCTTCGGCGAGGAGGATCAGTCAGAAAAATGAGACCTATCAAAGTTATGACCATTTTCGGCACCCGTCCGGAGGCCATCAAAATGGCGCCTCTGGCCCTGGAGCTGTCCCGCCGTCCTGGCATTCAGGCCATCTGCTGCGTCACCGCCCAGCACCGCCAGATGCTGGACAGCGTGCTGGATATCTTCCAGCTTAAACCCGACTATGACCTGAACATCATGCAGCCCCGGCAGACCCTGTCCTCCATCACCTCCCGTTGTCTCACCGGTATGGACGGAGTACTGGACCAGGCCCAACCCGACCTGGTTCTGGTCCATGGGGACACCTCCACCACCTTCTCCGGCGCTCTGGCGGCCTTCTACCACCAGATCCCCGTGGGTCACGTGGAGGCCGGTCTGCGCACCTATGACAAGTGGTCCCCCTTCCCGGAGGAGATGAACCGGAAGATGGTAGGCGCCATCGCCGATCTGCACTTCTGCCCCACGGTGACCAACCGGGACAACCTGGCCCGGGAGAACATCACCCAGGGGGTATTCCTCACAGGAAACACGGTGATCGACGCCCTTCAGACCACGGTGCGCGCCGACTTCACCTTCCAGGAGGACATCCTGAATCAGCTGGATTACACCGGACGAAAGGTCATTCTGGTCACCTGCCATCGCCGGGAAAACTACGGCCAGCCCATGACCCAGATCATGACCGCCCTGCGCCGCGTGGCCGATGCCTTCCCAGAGGCGGAATTGGTCTACCCGGTCCACCTGTCTCCCGTGGTACAGGAGGCCGCCCATAAGTATCTGGACCATCATCCCCGCATCCACCTGATTTCTCCGCTGGCCGTGGATGAGATGCACAATCTGATGGCCCGCTGTTACTTGGTGATGACCGACTCCGGCGGGCTTCAGGAAGAAGCTCCTGCCCTGGGCAAGCCTGTGCTCGTCCTGCGGAAGGAGACGGAGCGCCCCGAGGCCGTCGCAGCCGGCACTGTCAAGCTGGCCGGCGTGGAAGAGGATACCATCTTCGCCATGGCCAGTCAGCTTCTGTCCGATCCTGCGGCCTACGACCGCATGGCTCACGCCGTCAACCCCTACGGAGACGGCAAAGCCTGCCAGCGGATCGCCGATGCCATTGAATATCACTTCGGCCTGCGGGCGCAGCCGCCCGCACCCTTCGGCCTGTAATTTTTCCCATACCTGCGGAAAGGCGGTGAGGATATGGAACAAAAAAACCGGCTTTTGCTCACTCTGCTGGTCATCGCCCTCATCGTAGGGGCAATGTTTACCAGTTTCGGCCGGGGGCTGTTCGCCCTTCATACGCCCCAGATCACCCTGCCTGACACCAGCAGCTCTCAGCCAAACAGTTCCGCCGCCTCCTCTGCCGATCAGAGCTATCTCCGGCTGGAGGTCACTCCGGAGACCGTCCAGAGCGTGATCGCGACCCTCAGCCGTACGGACAGCTACTACCGTGAACTGACCGTAGAGCGCTTCTGGTCCAACGGCTCCTCCTCCACCAACATTCAGGTTTGGACTGACGGAGGCTGGACCAAGGTTCACCGGGCCACCAGCCCCGGCCCCATCCGCTGGGACCTGATTGGGCCTGACGAGGCTTGGCTGTGGTATGACAACAGCAGACGCTATGTCTCCACGCCTGTTGACGATCTGACCGCCGACCTGGCTCAGCTGATGCCAACTTACGAAACTGTGCTGGCCCTGAACTCAGACAGCATCACCGACGCCGGCTATGAGGACCGCGGCGGACTGCCCTGCGTTTATGTCGAGGCCCAGGGCCGGGAACGCGGCTATATTCTGCGGTATTGGGTCAATATCCAGTCCGGTCTGCTGGTCTCTGCCGAAACCGAGGTGAACGGACAGTTGGTCTACTGTATGACGGCCTACACCGCCATTCAGTCCCCCTGCCCCAGCACGGCCCAGTTCTCCCTGCCCGACGGCACTGCAATGCACACAATTTAACGAAATGTCTCCAGTTTATTTTCTGCCCCTTATTTAAACGGCGTACAAAATAAGCCCGCGAGCAATTGAAAGGGGAAAGGATCTCACATTCTTTTCCCCTTTCCTTTTTATGCGCCCTTGTTCTCCTTCTCTCCGTTCAACCCCATAATAAGCACCAGCCCCAGGGCGATGACCAGTTCAATATCATCCCCCTCCACCAGGAGGAACAGGACGATCAGCAGCAGCAGGATATCGCCGCTGTCCAGGCTGTCTAACTTCAGAGTCTTCAGCAGGGCAGAGATCCCGCCCCCTTCTCCCCCTCCGAAGAGCAGCGCCGACAGATCGAAGGGGGGATGTACCGTGGTGCGCCCGCCTGTGCTGCCTGAGCCCACACCTGATGAAGGCGGCTCTCCCGCCGGCGGCGGACCGGGAGGCGGAACATCCTCCACCGTCACACGGGTATAGCTCCCGTTGCGCGGGATATACCGGTTATACACGCTCCTCCCCTCCTGTCTGCCCCATGGATTCCAGTGCCACCCTGACCACTCGGGCCAATCTGGCCAGTTGGATCGCCTGGTCCACCTTGGCGTAGCGCTCCTGCCGTAAAAAAGGCTTTAAGGCCAAAAGCAGGGCTGTGTTTTTGTCCTCTCCCCGCTGATACTCCTTTAAGATGCGCCCTCCCAGCTGGAGCAGCCGCGGATCCACCTGGTTCAGGCCAAGGGACATATCCGCCGGAGGAGCCGCAGCGGGTTCCGGGTGCGGCGTCTCCGCCGCCGCCGGCGGACTGCCTGCTCCGGACAGGGACTGGGCCAACGCCATAATCTGACTCATGGCGTTCTGGTCCCCCAGGATGCTGTTCAGCTTTTCTTCAAACTCGGCCATTGGCTCTATCCCCCTCCGGCGCTGCCTGTCTCAGTCCAGCCCCGCCTGCTTCACCTGCTGACTGATGGATTCCATCAGCTGCGCCCCCTCCCGGGTGGACATCAATTGGTTCATCATGGACATCAGCTGCTCCGGCTTGCCTGCGGCAGCCGCCTGGGCCGCCGCCTTTACGCCGCCCGACTGGTCCAACAGCTGCACCAGCCGCTTTGCCTGTCCCGACTGCGCCAGTTTTCCGATTGCCTCCCGATTTTTCATCAAGTCCGCCGGGATTCCGCTGTGTCCCTGTTCCTGCTGCTTCATAGCTGCTCCCTCCGCCCCTGTGTTTCCGCAGTGAAAGCCTCACTGCGGGGATACTCTATCCTATGCACATTGATTGGTAAGGTGACTTCATTTGAAAATTCTTGTTTTTTCCGACTCCCACCGCTCCGTGGGCAGAATGCTTGACGCTGTTGAAAAAGAGAAGCCCCAGCAGATCATCCACCTTGGGGATATTATGGATGATGCCGAAGAGGTGTCCTACGCCTACCCCATGCTCCCCGTGGCCATGGTGCCGGGCAACTGCGACGGCTGGACCATGGTTCCCCCGGAAAAGTGCATCACCTTGGCGGGCAAAACGGTCCTGATGGGCCACGGCCACACCTGGGGCGTCAAGAGCGGCTACGGCGCCGCCATTGCCCGGGCCCGCGCCATGAATGCGGATCTTCTCCTGTTCGGCCACACCCATCGGGCATACTGCGAGCAGCTGGAGGACGGCCTCTGGGTTATGAATCCCGGCGCCGCCCGGGCAACCTATGGTGTGGTCGAGATAGATGACGGCGTCATCCGCTGTCAGCTGAAGCAGATGGATTAACCCCAGTATTCAAATCGGTCAGGAGGTGCTCTTACGAAAAAGCTGTCTCATCTTCTATTCCACCGCTCCGTCCTGGTGGGTCTGGCCCTTCTGGCCCAGATCATCACCTTTGTGGTGCTGATCTCCTTTTTCTCTGAGCACACCGGCTTCTTTTTCTGGTCCTGCATTGCTCTGAGCATCCTTGCCGCTTTGGCTATTCTGGGCAGCCGCAGCGAACCCGGATACAAGATCGTCTGGCTGATGGTCGTAATGATATTCCCTGTGTTCGGCGGGTTGATTTACCTGATGGTGGGCGGCGGACGGGTCCCTCGCCGCACCGTGCGAAGAATGCAGGACATTGCCAAAAAATCCGCTCTAGTCTTGGCGGAAGATTTCAAAGCGGAAGATCTGCTGGTGTTGGGCGAGGATGCCGCCGGACAGGCCCGGTATCTGGAGCGCTACGCCGACTGTCCGGCCTATACCAATACAGAGACGGAGTATTTCTCTTTGGGCGACCTGACAATGCCCCGGATGCTGGAGGATTTGGAGCGGGCAAAAAAATATATTTTTCTGGAATACTTCATCATCGAGCCCGGCGTATTCTGGGACAGCATCCTGGATATTCTGGAGCGCAAGGCCGCCCAGGGGGTGGAGGTCCGCCTGATCTATGACGACATGGGCTGTATGTATACCCTGCCCCAGAACTACAACGAGCAGATGGCCGCCCGGGGCATCCAGTGCCGGGTGTTTAACCGGTTTGTCCCCCTGATCTCCCTGCGCCTGAACAATCGGGACCATCGGAAGTTTCTTGTGGTGGACGGAAAGGTAGCCTACACCGGCGGCATCAATCTGGCCGACGAATATGTAAATCAAAAGGTCCGCTTCGGTCACTGGAAAGACAGTGCCATCCGAATGGAAGGGGACGCCGCCTGGTCCGTCACCGTTATGTTTCTGTCCATGTGGGACCATATCTGCAGCTGGGAGGAGGAGTTCACCCGCTTTCGCCCCGCTCCTTTTCCGGTAAAGCCCTGGACGGGCTATGTCCAGCCCTATACCGACACCCCCCTGGACAACGAGCGGGTAGCCCAAACGGTTTATTTGAACATGATCACCCGGGCCAGAAAATATATCTATATCACAACGCCCTATCTGGTGATCGACGTGGCCACCAGCACGGCCCTGTGCAATGCGGCAAAATCAGGCGTGGATGTAAAAATCATCACCCCTCATATCCCGGATAAGCGCTATGTGTTCGAGGTCACCCGGGCCCACTACCCGCCCCTGTTGGAGGCGGGGGTAGAGATCTACGAATACACCCCCGGCTTCATCCACGCCAAAAACTTCGTGGTAGATGACCGCTACGCCACCGTGGGCACGGTAAACCTTGACTACCGCAGTCTGTTTCTCCACTTCGAGGATGGTGTCTGGCTGTGCGAAGCCCCCTGTATCCCCGACATCCGCCGGGACTTTGAACAGACGCTCACCGTCAGCCAAAGGGTTGAGCTGCGGCAGTATAAGCACCTCAGTCCTCTGGTGGGGTTGTACCGCAACTTCCTGCGTATCTTCGCCCCGCTGATGTAAAAAATCGCCCTCCCGACCGAACCTATCGGCCTGGGAGGGCGTTTTCTGCGTCTATTTCACGGCGTTAAGCGCCGCATTCACCATAACAGCCACCTCCTGCCGGGTGGCAAAGCTCTGGGGCCGGCTCCCGTCGGTCAGCCCCTTGGCCTGAGCGGCCTCTACCAGCTGCACGGCCCAACTGTCCGCCGGTTTCTCCCCCTGACGGCGGAGCCAATCTGCCATCAGGGCGTCAAACTGCCCCTGTGTCATCTCCTCATCCCCCTCCATCTGCCGGGCTACATCCTGGCGGAAGTCGTCCATAGTCCGGTCAAACCGCCGGAACCAGTGGTCCGGGTCCCCATGGTTGCTGGCGATCCCACGTTTAGCCCCTTCTCCGTGGCCGATAACCACGCCGTCGGCCATGGGGTTCAGGCCATACATCCGACACAGCACCGCTGTCAACTCCACCCCTTGGCGGTAAACAGAATGGAAATAGTCCCCATCGTTCAAACTGTCCTCGCACAGTTCAAAGCTGATATGGGTGTTGTTGGCGCTGCCCAGTCTGCCCTTTCCGCAGTGCCACCCCCGGCAGGTCCAAGGGAGCGTCTGTACGATTCCGACCTCTCCGTCGGCAAAGCGCCCCACAAAAGCGTGGACACATTTGTCCAGTTCCGGCCGGTCCCAGTGGTTCTCCCCCTTGTTGCGTCCCAGCAGCTCGTTTCCCGGTACATAACGGCTCACCCTGGGGTTATCCGCCCCGGTGGAGTGGACCATCACTCCCCGAGGCACGATGACCCGCCCCGCCTGATAGCAGTCGTTATGGGTCAGATACTGCCGCCGCAGCCTCATTGGGTCAGCTCCTTATGCAGGCGGAGCACCGCCGCCTCGATCGCCTGGTCCACCTCGTCCGTGTCCACATCATAGCCCTTGCTCTTCAAAAATGCCCGCACCATCTTCTTGCGCTCCTGTCCCGGAGCGGAGTACAACACCTGCTGGGCGGCGGCCACCGCCAGGTCTACCCATCCCAACAGCTCCTCCCGGTCCTGGGCGCTGGTCCTGCACCGCAGCCAGGGCACCACAAAGGCCGTGATCACCGTCCCCAACAAGGTCAGCAGAGCAGTAATCACAGCGGTCACATCAATCGTCACGGTTCTCCTCCCTTTCTTCCCCTTCAGATCCTACCTTCGGCCTTACCACTGTTTTCAGACACAGCAACAGCAGCTCGCCGCCGAAAAAGCCCAAAATCACCGCCAGCAGGCCAGACGGATCGTGTCCTGTCCGTGACAAGATCCGCATGGCCCACAGGCTGGTCCCGCTGGCCACAGCTACACAGTAAAGCACAACCACCTTACTGAACAGATGGGGCACCTGTTTCAGTCTGTACAACAGACCTCTTTTCATTTTTCCGCCTCCAGGTCCTGCACCCGGTGGTTCAGCACCTTGATCTGTTCCTCCACCACCGGCATCCGCCGGGCAAAGTTATTGTGCTCCCGCACCTCCCGGGTCAGCTCCTCCAATTTGGCCTCTGTCACAGCCTGCGTCTTCCCGTTGGCGATGATGACCCCCAGCAGCGTCAAGCCCCCTGTGATCATCGCCACCAGCACAGCCTCTGTCATCGGCTGCTCACCTCTCCGCCTGTCCAGCTGTCATACTCCTCCTGGGTGATCCGCCCCTGCTCCAATTCGCTCTGAGCCAACAGGAGCACATAGGGTCTGATCTCCTCCGGCAGCGAAGCCATCCCTCGGCTTCCTCTCTTAATGGCCCGCCAATAGGCTTTCGCAATCACATTCCGATTCATTCCGACACCTCCTGTCCTCCGGCGAGTTTCTCATACAGCGCTATGATCTGCTCGTCCGCCTCTGCCAGCTGACCGCTCACGCTCTCCAGTTCCTGGTCCTTTTCCGTCAGTCTGTCCTGCATCTGGGCAAGCTGGACCTGATAGCCGGTCACATCCCCCAGATATTGCTTTTCCACCCGCAGATGGACGGTATACGCCTTCGTCCCGTGGTCATAGGTGATATTCTCCACCTGAAACCCGTACCCCTTGGGCAGGATACACTCACCATGGATCTCCGGCGTGTTCCAGTTGATGGCCTCCACCTGTTCCAGAGTGGCCAGTTCCCGCTCGAACACCACCTGATAGCGTCCATTCCCCGGCCCCCGCAGGGCCAGTCCTGCGTTCACTCCGTTTACCGTAAAATTTGCACCGTAGCAGCTCATAAAGGCTTCCCTCCCTTTCATGGCCCCGCAAGCGGGGCTCTACAAAGGGCGGCGGCAGGGGCAATCTGGTATTCTTCCGTACACCTTTCCCCCGCTTTCCTATGAAAATGAGCCGTCCGTGCGGACGGCTCACCCTTATTTCAGCGGCAGCAGGCCTTTACCTCCCGATACCCGTTGGTCGACGTCGGCAGCGAATTGGGCGGGAAAAACTCCTCCACCGGGAACTGTACCTGGCGGAACACTTGGCAGGGATCAGGCTCCTCGCAGCAGCCGTCATCGCAGCTGCACTCCTTCTCCGGCACGCAGTAGTCGTAGGCGGGAATCAACAGCTGCGTATCCCGCTCCAGCCGGATCATAGAGAACTGTCCCAGCGTCACATACAGGCGATGAATGCCCCCCTCCATGATCAGCGGCTCTGCAAACTGGGCCAGAATGGCCGCAGGGATCTCGGTCAGGCCGCAGTCGCAGGGACAGCAGTCCCCCACGGCCGTCAGCTTCATCCCCAGGATCAGGGGATCTACCGACTCTACTACCGCCAACGGCATACTGACTGCGGGCAGTACCTGCTCATCCTGTCCATACTCCATGGCGTTGGAGGTAAACACTTTTGCGCTGCCCTCGCTGCCGAAGAGCACCGCCCGTTTGTTGAATACAGCCAGACCGGTAAACTCTGCCGGTCTGGCCGCCCCGGTAAAGGCGTCCCCGCTGATGCGATAGAAATACCGAACGTCCACGGTATAGAAACCCTTGTTGAAACTGATGGGTTCTACATTGATGTAGGCGTACAGCAGCTCCGCCCGGCCCGCCTTAACGCAGGTGGCCTGATCCAGAACAGCCTGAGAGGAGCGGGTGGGATAGACCCGGAGGTCCTCAATGCAGTCTTTGTCCTTGCAGGAGTCGAATATCTTTCTTGTGTGTATGCACACGG
>CAJMQD010000019.1 GCA_905215425.1 uncultured bacterium | reverse complement strand
GGGGGCAAATCGCAGAACACCAGGCGGATCATATCCGCCCCTACATTGCGGCCCGATGAGGGCACCAGGGGAAAACGGATTGCCGCGCCAGTCTGCGGACTGGCTCGCAATGACAGGGCGCGGTGTAAAATACCTTCTATACTCCCCGCGCACCCCGCCGGAATTGTACGAAAAAATACATATTTTGGAAATTACAGGGAAAGTCTGTCCAAAATCGCCGCTCCCCGCGCCGAAAACCGCGCAAAAAAAACAGGCCCGTCACCAAGGACGGACCTGTTTGTGTTTTGTGCCTTATTTTTTCAGACCTTCGGCCCAGACGGCGTACTTGTCCGTCTTCGCCTTGCAGTCGTCCATGTTGTCGCCGCTGGCCAGGATATAGACCTTGACCTTGGGCTCGGTGCCCGAGGGGCGCACCAGGATAGTGGTGCCGTCGGCCAGCAGGAAGCGCAGCACGTTGGAGCCGGACAGCTCCATTTTGCTCGTTTCCCCGGTGGCGCAGTCGATGACGGTGCCGTCGGAGTAGTCCTTGCGCACGGTTACGGGGGTGCCGGCGATCTGGGCGGGGGGATCATTGCGCAGGCCGTCCATAAGGGCGGCCATCTTCCGCAGGCCGTCCACGCCGGGCATGACCAGGTTCAGGGTGCGCTCGGCGTAGTCGCCGTACTTCTTGTACAGGGCCTGGAGGGCGTCGTACAGGGTCATGCCCTGGTCGTAGTACCAGGCGGCCATCTCCGTTACCACCAGAGCGGCGGTGACGGCGTCCTTATCCCGGACGTAGTCGCCCATCATATAGCCGTAGGACTCCTCATAGGAGAAAATGACCTTGCCCGCGCCGGTGGACTCCAGGGCGTTCTTCTTCTCCGCCATGAATTTGAAGCCGGTGAAGGTGTCGAAGCACTCCACGCCGTTGGTCTCGGCCACCTTACGGGCCATCTCGGTGGTGACGATGGTCTTCAGGGCCACGGGGTGCTGGGGCAGCTTGCCGGAGCGCTTCATGGCGCCGATGAGGTAGTCCAGCAGCAGTACGCCGGTCTGGTTGCCGGAGACGGGGATGAAATTATCCTCGTGGTCCCGCACCAGAATGCCCACACGGTCGGCGTCGGGGTCGGAGCCCAGGATGAAGTCGGCGCCCTCCTTCTTGGCGATGTCCACGGCCAGATAGAAGCCCTCGGGGTTCTCCGGGTTGGGGGAGGCCACAGTGGGGAAGTTGCTGTCAATGACCATCTGCTCGGGCACGCAGATGACGTGCTTCATCCCAAGGCGGTGGAGAGTCTCGGGGATCAGCTTGTAGCCGCAGCCGTGGAAGGGGGTATAGACCATCTTGAAGCGGTCGGCCACACGGGCCACCACCGCCTTGTCGTTGGCCATGGCCATCACGTTGGCCAGGAACTTCTCGTCGGTCTCCTCCCCCATAAGGGTGATCATGCCGGCGGCGGCCGCCTGGTCGTAGGCCATGGTCTTGGGGCCGGAGAACACGTCCAGCTGGCGCATCTTGGCGGCCACCTTCTCGGCGTGCTGGGGGGGCAGCTGGGCGCCGTCGGACCAGTAGACCTTATAGCCGTTGTACTCCTTGGGGTTGTGGCTGGCGGTGATGTTGATGCCGGCGATGCAGCCGTACTCCCGCACGGCGAAAGACAGCTCCGGCGTGGGGCGCAGAGATTCGAACAGGCGGACGGGGATGCCGTTGGCGGCCATGACGCAGGCGGCCTGCCGGGCAAACTCCTGGGAGTTGTTCCGGCAGTCGAAGCAGATGGCGATGCCCTGCTTGGCGGCCTCGGCCCCCTCCTCCAGGATCACCTGGGCGAAGGCCTGGGTGGCGTGGCGGATGACGTGGACGTTCATCCGGTTCAGGCCCACCCCCATGATACCCCGCAGACCGGCGGTACCGAAGGCCAACTGGTCGAAGAAGCGGGACTCGATCTCTTTGTCGTCGCTGCGGATGGCCTCCAGCTCCGCCTTCTCCTGGGCGGACAGGGCGGGAGAGGACAGCCACTCCTGATAGGTTTCACGATAAGACATAACAGGGAACCTCCTTGTATATCATTCAGTATTCTGTTTTTTATAGTAGCACAAATGGAGAGAAAAGAAATTACAAAATTGTAAAACTGCACCTTGTTTCAGGGGAGCTATTTATGATAGCTGGACCCTTCATTGATCTTGAAGGCGCGGTAGATCTGCTCCAGTACCATCACCCGGGCCAGATGGTGGGGAAAGGTCATGGGGGACATGGACAGGCGCAGCTTGGACTCCGCTTTGATGGAGGGATGCAGGCCGTAGCTGCCCCCGATGAGAAATACCAGATGCTTGCCCCCACTGTTCTGAAAGGTCTGAACGAACTCCGCCAGCTCCGGGCTGGATTTCTCCTGCCCCTCTACGCACAGGGCGACCAAAGTGCCCCCGGGGGGCAGCTTGGCCCGAATGGTCTCCCCCTCCTTGTCCAGGGCGGCGGCGATCTCCCCCAGGGAAGGGGACTGGGGCAGCTTGGCCTCCGGGATCTCCACCAGGGTCAGCTTGCAGTAGCCCTTCAGCCGCTTCAGGTACTCCTGACAGGCGTCCAGATAGAACTTCTCCTTCAGTTTGCCCACGCAGATGAGATAGACGCTTACCACAGTGCCGCCTCCTTCTCTTCCAGTTCAAATACCGGCCCCGGTTCATCCGGGCCAGCCACGGTCACTGTCACATCCTGTCCCGGCTCCAGCCCGTAGGTACGCAGCTTGCGCTCCACCGCCTGCCGGGCCCGGGCGGCGGTGTTGTTCTCCCGGGACAGGTGGGCCAGGATCAAGATTTTGGTCCCCTGGGCGGCGGCCCAGGCGGCCAGCTCCGCCCCTGCCTCGTTGGACAGGTGCCCCCGGTCGCCCAGAATACGCTGCTGCAAAGGATAGGGATACGGACCGGAGCGCAGCCAGTCCACATCATGGTTGGTCTCGCAGATCAGCAGGTCGGCTCCGGCCACTCCCCGGTACACCTCTTCCGACGCAAAGCCCAGATCGGTGGCCAGGGCCATCTGCCGCCCTCCGGCGGCAACGGCGTAGCCCACGCTGGCAACGGCGTCGTGGCTGGTGGCAAAGGGGGTCACGGCTATGGCGCCGATGTCCGCCCGCTCCCCGGGCGTCACCGGGAAACACCCCCCTTGGATAACGGGCAGCTTTTCCTTCAACACATTCAGGGTGGGCGCAGACGCATACAGGGGGATGGCGTGGCGTTTCATCATTGTGGTCAGCCCGGCCACGTGGTCGCTGTGCTCATGGGTGATGAGCACACCGGACAGGTCGCTCACCTCTACCCCCAGAGCCTTCAGGGCGGTGGAGATCCGGCGGCAGGAAATACCTGCGTCGATCAGTATATGGGTGTCCCCGGCGGAAACATAGACACAGTTGCCGCCGGAGCCGCTGGCGATGGTACAGACTTTCACCGCTTCACCTGATTTTCCAGAGTCTGGCCCGCCAGATAGCGCTTCAGGTTGGCCAAAGCCATGTCCACACAGTTCTTCCGGGTGATCTCCAATCGCATCCCCCCGGCCACATGGGGGGTGAGCAGCAGGTTGGGGATGTCCCACAGGGGGGAGTCGGCGGGCAGGGGCTCCGGCTCGGTCACATCCAGAGCGGCCCCCCACAGCTTGCCGCCTTTCATGGCCCGGGCCAAAGCGTCCTGGTCCAGCACGGTGCCCCGGCCGGTACTGATCAGCACGGCGTCGTCCTTCATCCGGGCGATGCGGTCGGCGTTCATCAGCCGGACGGTGGCGGGGCTGTGGGGCAGGGTGAGGGCCACCACATCCGCCTGGGGCAGCAGCCGGTCCAGTTCCTCCATGGTGTACAGCTGGTCAAAGCCGGGCAGAGGCTTGCCCACGGTGCGCTTCACGCCCACGACCTTGGCGGCCCCCAGGGCTTTGCAGCGCCAGGCAAACTCCGTACCCAGATGTCCGGCTCCCACAACAAGGATCACCGCCCCGGTAATGGTTTTGACCGCCCCTTCATCATGCCACAGGTGGGCGCGCTGGTTGTCCCGGTACAGGGGCAGCCTGCGGTAGAGGGCCAACAGGGTGGAGAGCATATTCTCCGCCACAGACAGGGCGTTGGAACCGCTGGAGGTGGTGATCACGGCCCCCTCCGGGGTGACCCCTTGGGGAAGATATTCGTCCACCCCGGCAAACATACACTGGAACCACTTCAGATTTTCTGCATATTTCATATCCTGCGCCCGGGGCCAGCCAAACAGCACTGTGGCCTGCGCCAGCTGCTCCGGAGTTACGGTGCTTCTTCTGGAATAGATATGGACCGCCTCTGGCGCGGCGGCCTCGAAGGCTGCGCGCTCGCCGCTTTTCAGGGGCAGGAGGTTTAAGATCACTTCAGCCATGGAAACACTCCTTATCGGTTTATTCGGGACATATTATACCCGTTTCTGTCCACGCTGACAAGTCAAGGGATTCTTTACTCCCGGCGACTTTTATGTTAAAATCGGAGCACGGATTCCGGAAAGGAGGCGCGCCCTGTGGCTTTCACCCTTAACTCCCCCCTTACGGCCCTGCCCGGGGTGGGTCCCGCCCGGGCACAGCAGCTGGAAAAACTGAACCTGCACACCGTGGGCGACCTGCTGACCTACTACCCCCGCAGCTACGAGGACCGGCGGCAGGTCTACACCATTCGCCGGGCCCCTGTGGAGGAAAAGGTGTGTATTCAGGGGATGATCCCAGAGTATCCCCGCCTGTCCCGCATCCGAAGGGGTCTGGACCTGGTAAAAGCCCGGGCGGTGGACCACAGCGGCAGCCTGTCCCTGACCTTCTTCAACCAGAGCTATGTGGAAAAAAGCCTGAAGCCGGGGGAGGAATATGTCTTTTATGGGGCGGTGGAGGAACGCAATGGCAGCCGCTCCATGGTCAACCCCGTCTTTGAGCCAGCGGGACGGCAGGACGTGACCGGGCGGATCATGCCCGTATATCCCCTGACGGCGGGGGTGTCCAACTACCGCATGGCGGGGTGGATCGCCCAGGCGCTGCCCCTGGCGGCGGCGCTGTCCGACAGTCTGCCCTTGGAGCTCCGGCGGAAATACGACCTGGCCGCCTTGGAATTCGCCATCAAAACCGTTCACCGCCCGGCCGGCTTTGAGGAGCTGGAGCTGGCCCGGCGGCGGCTGACCTTCGAGGAGCTGTTCTATCTGTCCGTGGGGCTGACTCTGCTGAAACAGCGGCGGACAGGGGGGATGCCCGGGGTGATCATCCCCAGCGCGGACGGGCCGGAGTTTCTGTCTCTGCTGCCCTTCCCGCCCACAGACGCCCAGCGCCGGGTGATGGGGGAGATCGCCGCCGACCTGTCCTCCGGCCGCCCCATGAACCGCCTGGTGCAGGGGGACGTGGGCAGCGGCAAGACCGCCGTGGCGGCCTATGCCGCCTTCCTGTGCGCCCGGGCCGGCCATCAGGCCGCCCTTATGGCCCCCACGGAGGTGCTGGCGGAGCAGCACGCCCGCTCCCTGACCGCCCTGCTGGCCCCGGCGGGGGTGCAGGTGGAGCTGCTCACCGGCTCTCTGACCCCGGCGGAGAAAAAGCGGGCCAGAGAGCGTATCGCCAACGGCCGGGCTCAGGTTGTAGTGGGTACCCAGGCTCTTATCGCCCGGGATACGATCTACCGCGACCTGGCCCTGATCATCGCCGACGAACAGCACCGCTTCGGTGTGGCCCAGCGGGCGGCCCTGTCGGCCAAATCCGGACAGGACACGCCCCCCCACGTGCTGGTCATGTCCGCCACCCCCATCCCCCGGACGCTGGCCCTGATGGTGTACGGCGATCTGGACGTATCGGTGATCGACCAGCTGCCCCCCGGCCGCACCCCGGTGGAGACCTATGTGATCCACGAGGACAAGCGCCAGCGGATGTACGCCTTTGTCCGCCGCCAGGCGGAGGAGGGGCGGCAGGTATATATCATCTGCCCTGCCGTGGAGGAGGGGGAGGCCGACTCGGAGACGGGGGAGCCGCCCATGGATCTAAAGGCGGTGAAAACCTACGCCGCCCAGCTGGCGGACAAGGTGTTCCCCGACCTGCGGGTGGGACTGCTCCACGGGAAGCTGCGGCCCAAGGAGAAGGAGGCCGCCATGGCCGCCTTCGCCTCGGGTCAGACCCAGGTGCTGGTGTCCACCACCGTGGTGGAGGTGGGGGTGGACGTGCCCAACGCCTCCCTGATCATCATCGAAAATGCCGAGCGCTTCGGCCTGAGCCAGCTGCACCAGCTGCGGGGCCGGGTGGGACGGGGAAGGCACCGGTCCTACTGCGTCCTGATGACCAAAAGCCGGCAGGAGGAGGCCATGAGACGTCTGAAAACCCTGGCCGCCACCACCGACGGCTTTCAGATCGCCCAGGCGGATCTGGAGCAGCGGGGGCCGGGGGACTTCTTCGGCAGCCGCCAACACGGCCTGCCCCAGCTGCGGCTGGCCAGCCTTACCGGAGACATGGAGGTGTTGTCTCAGGCACAGCGGGCGGCCCGTGAACTGCTGGAGCGGGATCCCGCCCTGTCCCGGCCGGAGAGCCGGGTGGTGCTGGAACGGGTCCGGGTCCTGTTTACGGAGACGCCGGATATTTTTAACTGAAGTCTTGCCCCCTGGGAGGGGGGAAATGTAGAAAGAAGGAGTTTTTACTATGACAAAGCAAGAAAAAGCACAGTCCCTGCGGGAACGGAAGGATATCCACTTCAACTGCGCCCAGTCGGTGCTGGTCACCTTCGCCCAGGAGGCCGGATTGACCGAGGAAGAGGCCTTCCGTCTAGGCGGCCCCTTCGGCGCCGGAATGCACCGGGGCTGCGTGTGCGGCGCGGTCACCGGCGGACTGATGGTGCTGGGCCTGATGGGCATTCCCCAGGTTAAGGCCACCGCCCTGATGACCGAATTCCAGCAGGACCACGGCACCTTGGACTGTGCTCAGCTGCTGCAGAAGGTACAGCGGGGAGAGATCGAAAAGAGCGCGCTGTGCGACGGCCTGGTCCGGCAGGTGGTCTGCTATTTGGAGCAGGCGGCCAACGAGAAGGACTGAGCGCCGCTGAAAAAAGAAAGAGCGGCATCCGTCCGGATGCCGCTCCAGGCTGTGGGAAAAGTCCTTCCGGCCAAAGGATTCGTCTGAACATGCCAAAACCGGCCCTGCGGATAAGGGCCGGCCTCAGCTGGTTCAAGAAGGAAGGATAGGAAAATAAGGTTATCGTAAAAGGTAGGGGTCAGCGGTGCGGCTGAAAGAGCGGTATCAGCGAAACATCGTTAATTTTCTAACCTTTTTACAGTAATTACTTTAGCACTATCCTGCGGAAAATACCATTCCCAAAAATATAATGGAAGAAATAACTTTTTAGTTATAGCAATAGGAGTCATATTTTGGAGTCTTTAAACCAATTGACCATCCCCCTTTTGATGTGGTACCGGGAGAATGCCCGGGACCTGCCTTGGCGGCGGCAGTCTGCTCCTTACCACGTCTGGGTGTCGGAGATCATGCTGCAGCAGACCCGGGTTGCGGCAGTTTTGGACTACTACCGCCGATTTTTGGAGGAACTGCCCGATGTTGCAGCTCTGGCCCAGGTTCCAGAGGACCGGCTGATGAAGCTGTGGCAAGGTCTGGGGTATTACAGCCGGGCGCGGAATCTGCGGCGGGCAGCGGAGCAGATCATGTCCGTCCACGGTGGAATATTCCCAAATACTTATAAAGAGATCCGGGAATTGCCCGGGGTCGGGGACTATACTGCGGGGGCGGTGGCCTCCATTGCCTTCGGTCTGCCCACTCCGGCTGTGGACGGAAATGTGCTGCGGGTCATAGCCCGGATCACCGGGGACGAGGGGGACATCTCCACTCCTGCCATGAAAAAACGGGTGACGGAGGCTCTGGCCCAAGTCATCCCCCTGGATGCGCCCGGGGCGTACAACCAGGCGCTGATGGAGCTGGGCGCGATGGTATGCCTGCCCAACGGCGCCCCCCTGTGCGAAAAGTGTCCCGCCGCCCATCTGTGCGCGGCTTATCAGCAGGGGCGCACCGGCGAGCTGCCCGTAAAGGCCCCCAAAAAGTCCCGGCGGGAGGAGGAACGCACCGTCTACCTGCTGTTCTGGGAGGACTGTGTCGCCCTGCGCCGCCGCCCCGCCAAGGGGCTGTTGGCGGGGCTGTGGGAATACCCCAACGCGCCCGCCGGAGAGGACGCTCTCTCCCAGTGGGGACTGCATCCGGTGAAGACGGAGCGGGCGGGGACTGCACGGCATATTTTCACCCACATCCAGTGGAATATGGAGGGGGTCGCCGCGGAGTTGGACAGCCCGGAGCTGCCCCAGGGCTGGGTTTGGGCCAGCCGGGGAGCGTTGGAGCGGGAGTATGCCGTACCCAATGCCTTTCAGGGGTTCCAAAAGGCCGTAGAACAGCGGCTGGGGAGGTTTTAAGTTTTATGGTCTGTCAGCTTTGTCCCCGCCGCTGCGGCGCCCTGCGAACAGAGACGGAGGGTAAGGGCTATTGCCGTATGCCGGCGCTGCCCGTTTTGGCCCGGGCCGCTCTGCACCAGTGGGAGGAGCCGCCCATCTCCGGCACCCGGGGTTCCGGGACCATCTTTTTTTCCGGCTGTCCCCTGGGCTGTGTGTTTTGTCAGAACGAGGAGATCAGCCACCGGGATGTGGGCAAACCCGTGACCGTCCAGCGCCTGCGGCAGATCTGTATGGAGCTGGTTGACCAGGGGGCCCACAATATCAACTTCGTCACCCCCACCCACTACTCCCATATTCTGGCCCAGGTGCTGGACACGCCTCTGCCCGTCCCCGTGGTGTTCAACAGCGGAGGCTATGACAGTGTCTCCACCCTGAAGAGCCTGGTGGGAAAGATCGACATCTATCTGCCCGATCTGAAATACATGGACAGCGCCCCCGCAGGGCGATACTCCGCCGCCCCGGACTATCCGGCCGTAGCCGCTGCGGCCATCCGGGAGATGGTGCGGCAGGTCGGCCCCTGCGTTTTTGACGAAAACGGTCTGCTGAAAAAGGGCGTGATCATCCGGCATCTGGTGCTGCCCGGACAGGCAGAGGGGGCAAAACAGGTGATGGATTGGGTGGCCCGGGAATTTCCCAAGGGGACGGTGCTGTTCTCTTTGATGAGCCAGTACACCCCTTACGGACGGGCGGACCAGTTCCCGGAGATCGACCGCAAGCTGCGCAGGGGAGAGATCCGGGCCGTGCAGGACTATATGGACGCCCTGGGGCTGGACGGCTTTACCCAGGAGCGCACCAGCGCCAAGCGGGAGTATACCCCGCCCTTCGACCTGAGCGGCTTATAAACGCCCAATTTTCTTTTGTGTTTCTGCGTTGTTTTGGCGTCTGTCCTTCCGAGCCAGTGCGCACACTGGCTCGGAATCCGTATTCCCGGGGATAGGAGAACGGATTGCCACACCAGTGACGTCGGTCACTGGTTCGCAATGACAGTGCGGAAACACTTTTCCAAGCTGGGACGCAAAAAGAGCACCTGCCGCCGAAAAGGGGCAGGTGCTTATTTTATAGCAGACGGCACATATCTTCAGGCAGAGGGGCCGTAAAGGTCATCTCCCGCCCGGTGATGGGATGCTGCAGGGCCAGCCGGACGGAGTGGAGGGCGGAGCGCGGGATCAGGTCTCTGTCCTCCTGGCCATAGAGAAAATCGCCCAACAGCGGGTGCCCGATGTGGGCCATGTGCACCCGGATCTGGTGGGTGCGGCCGGTCTCCAGCCTCAATTTCACCAAGGCCCGGCCGCGGTGGAGGGAGAGGGTCCGGTCGTGGGTC
>CAJMQD010000018.1 GCA_905215425.1 uncultured bacterium | reverse complement strand
GGCATGGAAGAGCACGTCCACACCGAGGACTGCTACCAGACCGTGCTGGTGTGCGAGGAAGGGCAGGACGGTCAGGAGACCTCCGGTTACATCTGCGGCCAGGAGGAGGCGGAGGCCCACACCCACGACGACTCCTGCTATGGCCTGACCTGCGGCCTGGAGGAGACCGAGGGCCACGTCCACGACGACTCCTGCTGCGAGACCGAGGAGGTACTGACCTGCGGCCTGGAGGAGTGTGACGGCCACAGCCACGGCGACAGCTGCTACAACGAAGCGGGCGAGCTGACCTGCGGCGAGGACGAGACCGAGGGCCACGCCCACGACGAATCCTGCTACACCCAGGAGGAGCACCTGGTCTGCGGCCAGGAGGAGTGCGAGGCCCACAGCCACGACGACTCCTGCTGCGGCCTGATCTGCGGCAAGGAGGAGACCGAGGGCCACACCCACGACGAAAGCTGCCTGCCCGAGCAGCCCGAGGAGGAGACCGAGCCCGCCGAGGAGCACGTCCACACCGAGGACTGCTACCAGACCGTGCTGGTCTGCGGCATGGAGGAGCACACCCACACCGAGGAGTGCTACGCCCCCGCCTCTGAGGTAAACGGCGGCGCGGCCCAGCCCGAGAACCCCGGGACCACCGACACCACCTTCCCCCAGGAGATCCCCGAGGGCTATGTGGAGTATAACTTTGACGACGAAGACGGCCTGGCCGTCACCGCCTACGCCCCCGAGGACGCCTTCGGCGGCCGGGAGGTGGAGCTGGTGGCCCAGCGGCTGGCCGAGGACAGCGAGGGCTACGCCAAGGCCCAGCAGGAGCTGGATGGGGCCGAGGACGTGACCTACGACGGCTTCGCCGCCCTGGATGTCCGCTTTGAGGACGCCGACGGCAAGGAGATCGAGCCCGAGGGCACCGTCTATGTCCGCTTCAACGTTCAGGCCCTGCTGCCCGCCAATGTGGACGAGGACACCCTGTCCGTCCAGCACCACGGCGAGGAGACCACCAAGCTGCTGGGGCTCATCACCACCGGCGCCGAGACCTATGTGCAGACCGTGGCCGACAGCAGCGACCACACCGGCGAGGTAATTGCCCAGCTGGCCCAGGAGCCTATGCTGGCCCTGGCCGCCGAAGAGCCTGAGCTGGAGGAGGAGACCGAGCCCGCCCAGCAGCCCACCGTCCTGATGGACGTTCAGGCCGAGTTCGCGGTGGATAGCTTCTCTACGTTTACCATCACTTGGAAGAGCAGCAACGGCAGCGGAGCAACGGTCAGCGTTACCTGCAAAGACGCCGCCGGAAATGGATTGGCCGCTGGCCCTGCGAATATGGAGATCCACGCCGGCGAGTGGTTCTACCTGGACAACGACAACAGCAAGCTGAAGATTGACGGGTATGTGCTGAGCAAGGCGAAGATCACCTATGTCTATGAATATAAGGAGTGGGGATTCCTCACTTGGCACTGGAAAGAAAAGACAGATACTGTTGATCCTGCCAAATCGATACGGTATGTGTACAGCAGCGGCGATTACGGCAGCAAGACCTATTACTTCCAGGCAACTGGCCAAGGCCACGATCAAGCTAAGAAGGTAGAAAATGTTAAATCTGTCGAAATCGAGCTGACTTATGGCCCGGCTCAGGACGTCCGTATCCACGATGATTTGAGGGACAGCGGAAAACTGACGGTGAACGTGGAGGGTGCGGCCAGTTATCAATGGGAACGCTCTGCCGACGGAACGAACTGGGAAGTGGTAGACAGAACCAAGGTCAGCGGCGACCAGTACAACTTGAATCAGGATGGAACGGCCCTCTATGTGGCCATGGATTACCACCTGATGGAGACAGAAAGCCTATATGCCTATAAGGTGACCGCTTGTGATGCGACGGGCGATGCACTTGGTGTGTCTGATCCCTTCCAGGTAACTTATTACGACCAGCTGATGAACGGCGGATTTGAGACGCCGGTGATTACCACAGGCTACTATAACCAGATATCCAACGGCCACGAAGGTCTAATCTGGAGAACGACCGGTACGGGCAACTATGGCCCTTCCGGTAAGGATGGCCAGGATGTGGAGATCGTCCGTCCCGCTAATAATCGGAGCGGAGCAGCAAGCACGTACAGTGTAGACAAAGCCTATGGGGGCGAGCAGTTTGCAGAGATCAACTGCGAGGCATACGGCGCCCTGTACCAGGATGTTCTGACCGTGCCCGGAACGACCCTGTATTGGCAGGTTGCTCATGCGGGACGTAAGGGGAATGACCAAATGGAGGTCATTATTCTGGATACGGCCATTGCGGAAGATAACAGTAATGATCTGAATAGTTCTGCCATTAAAGCGGGCGGGCAGACTCCCGCTACGGTCAAGCCCCAGGGGGCGAAGAACGAGATCAATTATACCGAATACACGCACTATAATGCGGCGAACCCCACCTACCTGACAAGCCCGAAGGGTACTGGAAAGACGGGGCAGCAGGATGCGTGGACCGTCTATAAGGGCAGCTACACGGTTCCTGAGGGACAGTATGTGACCCGCTTCTTCTTTGTGGGACGAGATGCCGGAAGCTCCACTGAGGGCAACCTGGTCGACTCTGTGTGGTTCAGCCGGAATCTGCCGGATCCCGACCCCGATCGCGGCAACCTGACGATCAGAAAGACCCTGACCGGAATCACCGCAAAGGACATTGCCGAAACCTTCGAGTTCGTTGTAACTGGTCCGGATGGGTCCTCTCGAACCGTCAATCTGCCAACGCCGGAGGGAAGCTGGGAAACCACCCTGGACAACCTGGAGATCGGGACTTATACGGTGACGGAGACAGAGCCGACAGGTACCGCCGACTACAATTATGAAGAAACGAACTACCAGATCAAGAGCGAAGAAGTAAAGAAAGGTCGGGAAGCTCAGGTGGAGTTGGAGAACGGCAGAACGGTCAATGTAACGTTTGAAAACGTGTATAGCCTTATTTCCAAGCCCGGTTCCCTCTCCATCACCAAGACGGTGGTCCGCACGGACGGCGGCACGGTGGATGAAACCAAGAACTTCACCTTCAACCTCACCTCTGATCCCGTTCTGAATGACGAGTACAACGCCGAGGTCAAGAAGGGCGACGCTGTGATTAGCACTCCCAAGGTCATCTTCACCGACGGTGTCGCCAACATCACCCTGAAGCACGGCGAGACCATCACCATCAATGGTATCCCCCAGGATACTCAGATCACGGTGACCGAGACCAACACCGACGGCTACGCGGTCAGCTGGGACAACGGCAGCCACACCAACGCTACCACCGTGACCATCCCCAGAGGCGCTACCGCGGCCATCACCTGCACCAACACCACCGGCGCGGTGCTGCCCAGCACCGGCGGCGCCGGAACGGCCCGCATCATGTCTGTGGGCGCAGCGTTGACCCTGGCGGCCGGAGCCCTGCTGCTTCTGAAGCGCCGGAAGGAGGCAAGCGGCGCGAATTGAGCGGCTCCCCGGCACCTTAATGTATCATAACCGCATCCCACCGCCCGCACGGCGGTGGGAGCAGAAAAAACCGATCGACCCCGAGCCTCTCCCCCCAGGGAGAGAGAAAATCCCTGCGTGTGTCTTGTAAATTCCCGCGGAATGTGCGAAAATGAAAGGAGTTATTTATCCATGAAACTGAGAAAACTGTTTGCCGCCGGTCTGGCTCTGGTCATGACCCTGGCCATGGCCGCTCCCGCTATGGCAGCTACCATTACTGTCGACCCCGCTGTTAAGGGCCAGACTTACACTGCTTACAAGATTTTTGATGTGACCAAGGCTGCTGGTTCTGGTAGTACTGAGGGCAATCCTGGATATGCATACACTATCAGCAATAATAGCGAGTGGTTCAGTGTTGTTAAGGCTTATGCGGATGATGCGGCCAATGGCCTCCAGCTGACCTTAATTCAGGGCAGCAATCCTGAGAAGTACAATGTAGGCGTTCAGCCTGCTTTTGATGCGTCTAAGTTTTCTGAGATGCTGAATAACAATAAGGATGGCAAGACTGGTAAGACTGATACCGGAAAACTCCCTGAGGGTGCAGATAAGGCTAAGGCTGTCATCGAAAACCTGGAGCCTGGCTATTACTTCGTCGATTCTTCTCTGGGTTCTCTGTGCATCCTGAATACTACGACTGACAATGTTAAGGTATATGAGAAGAACCAGGAGCCTACCATCGATAAGAAGATTTCTGAAACCAGCGATGGCACTTACAGTGTCGGCGACAAGATCCCCTACACGGTTACTGTTACCGCTGGCGGCAATGCCGAGACTTCCTATGTTGTGACTGATACCATGTCCGAAAGCCTGACCTTCAATGACGACATCAAGATCATGGTTGGCGAGACTGATATTACTAATGATACCACCAAAGTGACGATTGCTAAGCCTGCCGAGGGCGATACCTTCACCTTCAAGATCACTTTTGCTAAGGAATACGTTGCAACTCTGGCTAAGGATACTAAGATCGTGATCACCTATTCCGCTACCCTGAACGAGAAGTCTGTGCAGGGCATCGGCGCGAACAACAAGGCCATCCTGAACTTTGGTTCCGACAGCAGCGTAGAGCAGAAAGTTGAGATTAAGAACTACAAGGCTTCCTTCATCAAGGTTGACGGCACTACCAAGGCTGCTCTGGCTGGCGTTACCTTCAAGCTGACCGATAACGCGGGCACCGAAATTAAGCTTGTTGATCTGGGCAATGGCGTTTACCGTGTTGCGATGGCCAGTGAGACTCCCGCTGCCAACATCACCACTCCCGCTAACGGCGTGATCGAGATTCAGGGTCTGCGCAATGGCACCTATAAGCTGGTTGAGCTGAGCACTTTGTCCGGTTATAACCTGCTGGCTGGCCCCGTTGAGTTCACCATCTATAACGCCAACAATCTGTACAGCCTGAACGCTGTGGGTGTTACTGATAACAACGTGATTGAGAACAACATGGGCACCCTGCTCCCCTCCACCGGCGGCATGGGCACCACCCTGTTCTACATCGTGGGCGGCCTGATGGTGGTTTGCGCCGGCGTGGTGCTGGTCACCAAGAAGCGCATGGGCAATAAGTAATCCAATTTGTTCCCGCCCCTGGGGCGGGAACGAGAAACAGACTGTCACCCGGGGAGGGAGCTCCCCTCCCCGGGGCACGACAGCGAGGAGAGTCCTATGAAGAGAGAAAACCGTTCCACCGTTTTATTAGTTATTATCTTCCTCGTGGGCCTCTCCTTGCTGCTGTACCCCAGTCTCAGCGACTACTGGAACTCCTTCCGGCAGAGCCGGGCCATCGCCAGCTATCTGGACGCGGTGAACGAGATGGACAACGCCAAGTACGACGCCCTGCTGGAGCAGGCCCGGGCGTACAACGCCTCCCTGGTGGGGCGGAAGGACGTGTTCACCCTGTCAGAGGAGGAAGAGGAGGAGTACCTCTCCCTGCTGGGCTCCACCGGCGGCGCTGTGGGCTATATCGAGATTGAGGCCATCAAGCTGTCTCTGCCCATCTATCTGGGCACGTCAGAGGGCGTGCTGCAGGCGGGCGTGGGCACGCTGGAGGGCAGTTCCCTCCCCATTGGCGGCGACAGCGTCCACGGGGTGCTCACCGGGCACCGGGGCCTGCCCTCGGCCACCCTGTTTACCCACCTGGATAAGCTGGTGGAGGGGGATATGTTCCATGTCCACATCCTCAACGAGATCACGACCTACGAGGTGGATCAGATCCTGATCGTAGAGCCCCAGGATATGGAGGCCCTGAAGATCCAGGAGGGGAAAAACTACTGCACCCTGATCACCTGTACGCCATACGGCATCAATACCCACCGCCTGCTGATCCGGGGCCACCGGATCGAGACGCCGGCGGACGCCCTGTTCGTCCAAGTGTCGGCAGACGCGCTGCAAATCGAGCCGGTAGCCATCGCACCCCTGATCGCGGTGCCCCTGCTGCTGGTGCTGCTGATTTTGCTGCTGGCGGGCGGACCCAAAGAGAAAAAACAACATTCCGGAAAAAAGAAAGGTGGTAATTCTGGTGAAGACAGTGAGAAAATGGATGGTTAGTCTGCTGTCCGCCGCGCTTTGCCTGTCTATGTTGGCGGCTCCCGCGGGGGCATATAGCCGGGTGGAAGCGGAGAAAACGTGCTCCCTGACCCTGACTTATAACGATACGGAGCGCAGCTTCCCCATGAAGGACATGGAGCTGCGCCTGTACAAGGTGGCGGATATGGACGCCACGGTGCGGTTCAGCGTGGAGAAAACCGAGTTTAAGGAGTTGGCCATCAATTGGGAAGACTTCTCCCTGGACAACGACAAGGCCAAAGAGAACTGGGACGCCCTGACCACCACGCTGGCGGGTTATGTGACCGCTGATCTGGCGGACCAGGCCAAGGATGAAACGAACTACACCTTGAAGTACACCCCTGTGGCGACCAAAAAGGTGGACGATAAGGGCGTGGTGAAGTTTGAGGGGCTGGATTGCGGCCTGTATCTGCTCATGGGCAGCGCTTTGAAGGACGGCCGGTATACCTACACCCCCAAGAGCACCCTGCTGACCCTGCCCAACCTGGAGCAGAAGACGGAAATACAGCCCGGCGGCAAGGAAGTCGTTGTCAGCGAGAACTGGCAGTATGACGTAGCGGCCAACGGCAAGTGGGACCGCAGCTACAAGGGCGGCGGCGGAGGTAAGAACTACATCTCCCTGTCCGTGCTGAAGCAGTGGGAGGATGACAGTTCCGAGACCCGTCCCGGCTCCGTGACCGTGCGCCTGATGAAGGACGGCAAGGAGTATGACGAGGTAACCCTGACCGCATCGAAGGGCTGGAAGCACACCTGGAACAACCTGGATAAAAACGCCGAGTGGACGCTGGCCGAGGTGGACGTACCCGACGAGTACACCGTTCTGGTGGACCGGGAGGGCAACACCTTTGTGGTGACCAATACGGGCAGCGTGGTCATCCCGACGGAGCCCATCCCCGAGGGACCCGTCGATCCCGGTAAAGATCCGGGCACCGGCGGCGAGGGCGGCGACGGTTCGCTGAACATCCCCGACGAGAAGATCCCCCAGGGCAACCTGCCCCAGACCGGCGTGCTGTGGTGGCCGGTGCAGGTCCTGACGCTGGTGGGTCTGGTGCTGTTCGTCCTTGGCTGGGCCGACGCCCGCCGGGTGAGAAAGAATGAAAAGTAAACGCGCCGCGGTATTGATCACAGCTGGCGTCCTGTGTTTGGCCGGCGCCCTGGGCCTGACCGTCAAAAATATTTTTGACGAGGAACGGGCGGCGGCGAGCGCCGACGTGGGCGTGGAAGAACTGCGGGAAATCATACCAAAGAAGGAGACGGAGGAGCAGCAGCTGGTGCCGGAGCCTCAGGTGGTGGTGCCCACCATCACCCTGGACGACCGGGACTATATCGGCGTGCTGGATATTCCGGCCCTGGACAGGACCCTGCCAGTGCAGGGGGAGTGGAGCGATGCGCTGCTGAAATATTCCCCCTGCCTCTATAAGGGCGATTTGTACGACGGCATGATCATCGCCGGACACAATTACCGCTCCCACTTCGCCGGGCTGAACAAGCTGCAGGCGGGGGATAAGATCACCTTTACTGATGTGGACGGCAATGTGTGGAACTATACGGTTGCGGGCACAGAGACCATCCAGGGATACGACGTAGCCAAGATGGAGGACGGAGACTGGGACCTGACTCTGTTCACCTGCACGTATGGCGGCAAACAGCGATACACCGTTCGGTGTACGCTGGACCAACCCTTTTCCGCATAAGAAAAACCCCGGCATCCTATGGATGCCGGGGTTTTTGCGCGTTACAGAGCAAAACGTCTCACGCTCTGGGGCGTGAGACGAGGGGGCTTTTATGACAGGCTGGAGGTGAGGGCGTCGTCCAGGAGGATGATCAGCTCTAAAACGCTGCGGAAATGGGATTCCATGTTGCGGTCGTTCCAGATGATGCTCCCCTGCCAACTGGCGTTTTGCCGGAAGAGGATGTTGAACCTAAAGGTGGCCAGAGCGGAGCGGTTATGCTCCCAGCCCACAGGCTGTCCGCCCGTGATCTTCATACTGGGGCGGAAGGTGCGGGCTTCGGTGCTGCGTTGGGGGTAGTTGTTCAGATCCATGGACTGTTCCATGGTAAGCAGCAGCTGGGCCAGGCTGGAAAAGGGAACGGTAAGGCCGGTTTGGGGGCAGTAGAAGTCGCCGACGGGACACTTATTTTCATAAGCTGTGACGGTGACGAGATAAGTGGTGTTAGACACAGGGACAAAATGGGAATACGGGGTCTCCATACCGTTCACTCCTTCCAAAGTATGGTTTGACTATCATTATCATACAAGTAAAATGTTACTGATAGGTTACAGCGAAAAGAAAAATCTCTATGATTGCTATAAAAGCTATTGGCGTAATTGGTTGCCACAGTTGGAATTGTATGGTACAATTGTCGTAAATTTTCCATACATTTCCGAACGGGAGGGGTCTGGGTGGATAAACGGGAACGAATTTCTGTGCAGTTGCTGGGCGGATTTTCTATGTCCCGCATTGCGGCAGACGGAACAGAGTATCGAATAACAGAGCAAGACAGCACATCAAAACGGCTTTGGGCTTTCTTAGAATATATGTCCCTGTTTTAAGATCGGCCGGTGAGTCAGGATGAGATCGTAGAGGCCCTGTGGGGGGACACGGATCTGGACCCGAGCAACACCATGAAGACCCTGCTCCATCGGGCGCGGTCCGCTATGGAGGACCGGCTGGGGCTGGAAAACGGCAAGGATGTGATCCAGTACCGCCGGGGAGTTTATACCTGGGGACCGGACATCGAGCTGGAGCTGGATGTGGAGCGGTTTGACGCCTACTGCGACCAAGGGGCGAAGGACATGGAGAAGGCCCTGCTCGCCATTCAGCTCTACGGCGGAGACCTGCTGCCCAATGCCGTGGGCAGTCCCTGGACGGTGACGCACCGGACCTACTACCACACGCGGTATCTGAAGCTGTGCAACATCACAGCGGAAAAGCTGCTGGGGATGGGCCGCAACGCCGAAACTGCGCGGATCTGCCGGCGTGTCTGCGAGTTGGACCCCTATGACGAGGCCTGTCACCTGCTGCTGATGCAGGCGCTGGTGGCGGCAGGGGACCGGAAGAGCGCGATTCGCCACTACACCCAAGTGACGCAGATGCTGATGGACCATCTGGGGGTCAGTCCATCGAAGCGGTTGACTCAGTTTTACCGCAAGCTGACACAAGAGGAGAAGAACATCGAGCTGGACCTCTACACCGTGCGGCAGGAGCTGGAGGAAGAAGGGGAGGGCTCCGGAGCCTTCTACTGCGAGCTGGCTACCTTCCAGGATATCTATCGTCTGGAGGCCAGAAGCGCCCGCCGCAGCGGCCGGGTGGTGCAGCTGGCCATGATCACCGTTCTGGACCAGAACGGCTTCCAGCTGGACGCCAAGCGGGGCGCCGCTGCCCTGGAGCAGTTGAAGGAGACCATCATCCGGTGTCTGCGTTCCGGAGATACATTCACCCGGTTCAGTGCTCTGCAATATCTGGTTATGCTGCCCACGGCCAGCTATGAAAACGGTGTTAAGGTTATGCAGCGGGTGGTGGAGGCCTATCAGAAGACGATCATCGGATTGAACACCACAGCCAGTTACAGCCTGCTGCCCGTACTGCCGACGGGCGGGGAGAAAGAGGAGCGCGCTAAGTTCACTCCGATCAAAGAGTCGGAATAAGACAATTCAGCGTTTGAACGCAATCGAAACAGATAAGCTCCGCATCCACCGGAATTCCGGCGGGTGCGGAGCTTCTGATTTCTTTTGGCGCTCTTTCCTGCTCTTACCCTGTGGGGGCGGACTGGCCTTGCTCAAACTGAGAAA
>CAJMQD010000017.1 GCA_905215425.1 uncultured bacterium | reverse complement strand
ACGTCGGCCTCCTCCATGGTCCCGCGGCGATGGGTGATGACGATGAACTGGGTCTTATCGGCGATGTTCCGCATATACCGGGCAAAGCGCACCACGTTGTTGTCGTCCAGCGCCGCCTCGATCTCGTCCATCACCACAAAGGGGGTGGGACGCACCTTCAGAATGGCGAAGTACAGGGCGATGGCCACAAAGGCCTTCTCGCCGCCGGACAGCAGGGTGATGGTCTTCAGCGCCTTGCCCGGCGGCTGCACCTTGATCTCGATGCCGCAGTTCAGGATATCCTCCGGGTCTTCCAGCTCCAGGGCGGCCTTGCCGCCGCCGAACAACTCCAGGAAGGTCTGTCCGAATGCCTGGTTGATGGTCTGGAACTCCCGGGCGAAGATGGTTTTCATCTCTCCCGTGATGGAGGAAATGATCTCCGTCAGTTCCTTCTTTGCCTTTTCCACATCATCCCGCTGGTCGGTAAGATAGGTGTACCGCTCGTTCACCCGCTCAAACTCATCAATGGCCCCCAGGCTGATGGGTCCCAGGGCGGTGATCCCCCGCTTCAGCTCGCCGATGCGGCGGGTGGCCTTGGCGGTGGATTCGATCTCCACCCGCTGCTGCTTGGCCGCCTCGTGGGACAGCTCGTAGTTTTCCCACAGCTTGTCCAGCAGCTGCTTCTCTTCCAGCGCGGCAGTGGTCTTTTTCTGCTCCAGACGGGAGACCTCTCCCTCCATGTGCAGCAGCTCCTCGTTGCAGGCCCGGGCATCCCGGTCAGCCTGCACCCGGCCCCCTTCCAGTTCCATTCGCTGCCGGTTCAGCCGGCCGATCTCCTCGGCCCGCTGCTGATTTTCCCGGCGCAGTTCGTCCAGCTGCCCCTCTTTTTCCTTGATTTGGGCCGCAAAGGCGGTGTTTTTTTCCTCATAGCTGCCAATAAGCGCCTGGCTCTGGTCCCGGTCTCCGGCCAGTTCGGCCAGCAGCTGCTCCAGCTGGGTCAGACTGGCGGCTCCGGTCTCCCGCTCCGCCTCCAGGGCGGCCCGCTGGTTGTTCAGCTCGGCCAGCTCCTGGCTCAGCTTCTGGGCCCGCTGGGCGGTGTCGCTCTGGCCCTGTGTCTTGCTCTGGGTCTGCTCCTCCAGCGCAGCTACGGCCCCCTCCAGCTGTACGATGCGCTGCCGGGCCTTCTTTGTATCTTGTTCGATCTGGGCGGAACGCTCCTTCAACTGATCCAGTTCCTTCTGTCCGCTCTCCTGCTGCACTTCCAGGGCAGACAGGACGCTCTGGCAGCGATCCCGCTGGCCCTCGGCCTTTAAAATGGCGTCCTCCCACTGGCGCAGCTGGCCCTGAGCCGTCTCCAGCTCATACTGGGCGGCGGCCGCCTCCCGCTGAGCCTGCTGGCTGTCCTGCTCTGCCTGAACCAACTGCTGCCGCAGCTGACTGCTCTGGCTGTTCAGCCGCTCCAGCTCATTGGCGCGGCTGAGGATCCCTGCGGAGCGGCTGGCAGAGCCGCCAGTCATGGATCCGCCGGGATTGAGCACCTGTCCATCCAGGGTAACGATGCGGAACTTATAGCCATACTTCCGGGCCGCCGCAATGGCGCAGTCCAGATCCTCCATCACCGCCACCCGGCCCAACAGGTTGGAAAATACGTTCTGATACTCAGGCTCGAAGGTCACCAAGCGGTCGCCCACACCTACGAATCCACGCTCCCGCTCCAATGCCCGGCCCTCGGGCAGACTGCCCGGGCGGATGGAGCTCAGGGGCAGAATGGTGGCCCGGCCGCCGTCCCGGCGCTTCAGGTAGTTGATAACGGCCTTGCCGTCCTCCTCCCGGTCCACCACGATGTTCTGCATGGCCCCGCCCAGAGCGGTCTCGATCGCCACGGTATACCGGTCGGGCACCTTCAGCAGGTCAGCCACCGGCCCGTGGATGTTCTTCAAGGTCCCCCGCTGGGCCTCTCCCATCACCAGCTTCACCGCCTTGGAGTAGCCCTCATGCAGCTTCTCCATCTCGGTCAGCATTTTAATGCGGGAGGACAGGGCGTTTTCGTCCATCTGCAGGCGGGTTTTCTGCTCCCGGGCCTGCTCCGCTTTTTTTCTCCGGCTGTCCGCCCGCAGGGCGTAGCCGCTGATCACATTCTTGGCTGCGTCCCGCTCCTCCTGGGCGTCATTGCAGGACTTTTTTGCGGCCTTCAACTCGTCTCCGGCCTGCTCCAGCCGTGTTTCCAGTTCCTGCAGTTCCCGCCGCACCGTCTGATCCCGATCCAGAACCTCCTGCGCGGCGGCCGCCAGGGCAGACAGCAGAGCTTTGGCCTCGGCAGCGGTGGCACTCTCCATGGCCTGCTTCTCCCGCAGGCGCTCCAGCTCCTGGGCCAGAGTTCCGGCAGAGCGTTCGTTCTCCCGCACCTGTCCCTCTTTCTGCCCGATCTGCTCCCGCAGCTTCTTCAGCCGGTCGCCCGTCTCCTCCAGGCGGCGGCGCAGCTGCTCCGTCTGCTGGGTCAGCGATCCCTCTCGGCTCTCCCGCTTTGTGATCTCCTCCCGAATGCGGGCGGCATTTTCCGTGTTATGGGTAATGCTGGTGCGCAGCACCGCGGCCTGAGACTCCAATTCTCCGATCGCCGTCTCCTGCCGCTGGCTCTCCCCCCGCAGGCGCTCTGCCTCCAGCTCCTTCTCCCGCATCCGGGCGGCGTAGTCCTCGGCCGCGGCGTAGAGCTGTTCCAGCCGCTCCTTGGCCTGGTCCCGCTGCTGGGCGGCCTGCTGAAAGTCGGCCTCCACCTTGATGGCTCCGGCTCGGATGCGCTCCAGATTTTCCAGCCACACGGAAATTTCCAATCCCCGCAGTTCCTCCTGAAGCACCAAAAACTTTTTGGCCGTCTCGCTCTGCTTTCTAAGGGGCTCCACCTGCAGCTCCAGCTCGGCGATCTTGTCGTTGATGCGCACCAGATTCTCGTCCGTGCGCTCCAGCTTGCGCTCGGCCTCCTCCTTGCGGTGGCGGTAGCGGGAGATGCCCGCCGCCTCCTCAAAGACCTCCCGCCGGTCGGCGGATCTGACGGACAGGATCTCGTCGATCTTGCCCTGGCCGATGATGGAGTACCCTTCCCGGCCCAGACCGGTATCCATGAACAGCTCGTTCACATCTTTCAAACGCACAGAGCGGCGGTTGATGTAGTATTCACTCTCGCCGGAGCGGTAATACCGGCGGGTGACCATGATCTCAGACTCGTCCAGCCCGAAGGTGTGGCCGGTGTTGTCCAGAATGAGGGACACCTCGGCATACCCGGTCTGCCGCCGCTGGGCGGTGCCGCCGAAGATCACGTCCTCCATCTTGCCCCCCCGCAGGGCCCGGGTGGACTGCTCCCCCATGACCCAGCGGATCGCGTCAGAGATATTGGATTTGCCGGACCCGTTCGGTCCTACAATGGCGGTAATATCCTCGCCGAAGGTAAGTACCGTCTTGTCCGGAAAGGACTTGAATCCTTGGACCTCCAAAGCTTTCAGATACAACTGACAACACCCCGTCTGTTTTCAGGCCGTGCCCCTTTTGGAGCGGGAGCGGCGGCCCATAAGTACCGATAATGATAGATAGTATATTATATCAGAAGTGTATGGGCTTTGCAATTCATTTCCAATCCGGTCCGTAAAATTAACGGTTCGGACATAAAACCACCCCTCCCAGCCGGGAGGGGTGGAGCCGTTGAAACCCCAGCAAACCGGATGGCCTCCGGCCGCTGCTGCAAAAGATACGGCGTTTTTCTTGTTCAATCACAAGGTTTCAGACCTTTTCCCGGGCCAAAGGGCAAGATCCCTTATTTCTTCCCTGCGGTATACCGGATACAGGGGCGGCCCCCGGTCTGGTAATCCACAAAACTGTTTAATTCCCCGTGCTCGGCCATGTATCCCGCATAGCGGCGCACGGTGATCCGGGACAGGCCCACCTGCTCCGCGATCTGCTCACTGGTGACCGCCGGCCCCGTATACTCCTGAAAAAAGTCCCGCATCCGCTGGAGCGTCCCCATATTCAGCCCCTTTTCCAGAGTGGGACCCGGTTCCTGCTCCTCCTGCCGGCGCTGAACCAGACTGTCGATGGTCGCCTGGTCCACACCGCCGCCGACGGCCAGCATCTTTTTCCGCTCCAGAAAGCGGGCCAGGGCCTGCTGGAACCGCTCACAGCGGAACGGCTTTACCAGATAGTCCAGTACCCCCCGGTCCAGCAAGGACTGGACAATGGCAGCCTCATTGGCCGAGGTGACCATGATCACCGCGGGGTTCAGCCCCAGGGCGTGGAGCCTGTCCACAAACTGCAGCCCGGTCATCGACGGCGTATAGTAGTCCAAAATAATCAGGTCCACCTTCAGCGCCCCGCCGGAGAGAAAGTCGATGGCATCGGCGCTGCTTTTGAACGTCTGCACCACCCGGAAAGCCCGGTTCATCTCCACATACTGCCGGTCGATGTCCGCCACCATGGGGTCGTCCTCAATAATAATGACCTGATAGCTCATCGTTCCCTCTCCTCCTTGACAAAGGTGAGGGTGAAGCAGGTGCCCTCGCCCTCTTCCGTCTCCAATTCGATCCTGCCGTTGTTTTGTTCCGTCAGCTGGTGGACCAGATACAGCCCAAACCCACGGTTGTCCCCCTTGGAAGAAACTCCCTTCTCCCAGATTCGCTCCCGGATCTGGGGCGGGATACCGCCCCCCGTATCCTGACAAATGATCAAGCTGCAATCCGGACGGCAGCACAGCGCCAACCGGATCTCCCTCACTTCATGTTCACCGTCGCACAGGGCCTCGATGGCGTTCTCCAGCAGGTTGCCCACGATTGTGATAAACTCCTCGTTGGTCAGCAGCATATCCTCCTGGCGGCACTGACTGGTGGGCAGCAAAATCAGCTCGATATCCCGCTCTGCGGCGTACATCATTTTTCCGATCACCAAGGCGCATACCTCCGGCACCCGAATGCGGTCGGCCACATCCCGAATGGTCTGTCCGGATACTCGGCTGCTGTTCATGATATACCGCATCGCCTCCTCGGTTCTGCCCACCTGGAGATAACCCAAAATCACGTGGAGCTTGTTCATAAACTCATGGTTGAACATCCGCAGCGTATCCAGCATGGCCTGCGCCCCAGACAACTGATCGGACAGCTTTCTCAGTTCCGTCTTGTCATTCATCACCACCAGCACGCCAGGAGCAGGCTCCCCCCTGGCCATGCGCGACTCACTGAACAGGATCTGCCGCTCCCCCACAGCACAGGATAGGCGATAGCGGTTCTGCCCCGTTCGGGCCACACGTTCGCACTGGGTAGCCGGGAACGCATCGGCCAGCTTTTTTCCTTGCAGTTGCTCCCGCTCCCGACCCAACATCTTACAGGCTGAATCGTTGGCAAAGACGACCCGGCCATCCCCGTCTGTCGCCGCCACGCCGTCCTCCAGCGTATTCAGCACATCCCCCTGCCGCAGATACAGGTCCAGCAGTTCCTCCGGCCGGTGGCCCTGGAGGGCGCCCTTCAGCAGTGTCACGATCCCGCGGGACAGCGCCGCCGCCGCCAGAATCGCCACCCCCATCACCAGCAGGAAGGACAGCAGCATCGAGCGCGTATGCTCCAAAATCCCGGAACTGAAGATCGAGACGGTCACAAACCCTACAATTTCCCCCGTCCTTCCCTCCACCGCATGGAACGCCCTGCGTTGGTTGCCAAAGGTGCTGTATCCCGATATGATATAGGGCCCGGACCCGTTCAGAATGGCCGTCTCCTCCCCTGCCACAAAGGTCTCCCCGGCCTCCTGCCGGTCCGTGTGGTAATACCGCAGTCCCCGCCGGTCGTACACCGCAATGGCGTCGATCTCCGGCAGTGTTCTGTGCAGCTTATCCAAGGTGCCGCTCACGTCCTGACTGGGGTATCCCCGTTGGAGCATATCCCGCACATCATCCATAGAGGCCACAAAGGCTGCGGTTCCGCCAATCACGGCGTCGATATTCTCCTGCTGGCGGTGAATATCCAGATAAAAGGCCATGCCCAGGGCGATGGTGGTGACCAGCGCCGACACCGCCAGAAAGCAGAGAAAGAGTTGGCGTTCCAGCGGCAGCCGCTTGATCCTTTTCATGGGACGTTCTCCCCCTTCTCCTTGTTTCGGCTTTTTTCGCTTCATCTTAGCACCCGGCCGCTCAAAAAGCAAGCCGCCCTTTTTAAGGGCGGCTGAGGCTGTCGAAAAAGTCCTTCCAGCCAAAGGATTCGGAGGGAAGGATAGTTGGAAAGGGAACCGTCAGGGTTCCCTTTCCTTGAAATCAACAACATTTTAACGCAGTTAAAATGTTTGCAGCTTGTCAAAAAAGTGGTAAAACCACTTTTTTGACAAGCTGAGCCGCCCGTTCAAGGGCGGCTCGGCTTTACTCGGCATCCAGCCACTTCATTGCGCAATAGGTGTGCAGCGCCGCACCCATGGGCAGGATATCCTCGTTGAATACCACCTTCTCGTTGTGCATGGGCTTTCCATACCGGGGGTCCTCCTGTCCGGTCCCCGCCCCCAGCAGCAGATAGGCGCAGGGCAGCTCGTAGGTGTAAGAGGCAAAGTCCTCCGACCCCATCCCCCCCTCATTCAGGGGGTAGACCATATCACCGCCCAGCAGCTGTCCGGCCCAGTCGATCACCCGATCCATCAGAGCGGGATCATTCACCAGGGGCGGGGCGGAGGACAGCTCCTCCGTCTCTGCGCTGCCCCGGAAGGCCGCCGCCGTGTGCTCTGCAATGGCCTCAATGCGCTCCATCACCCGGGCGGTCACCTCACGGTCGAAGGTGCGGATCGTCCCTTCGATCACCGCTTCCTGGGGGATGATATTGGGGGCCTGCCCCGCGGACAGGCGGCCCACCGTCACCACCACCGGCGTTTTGGCCGCTACCTCCCGGGCCGGGATCTCCTGCAGCGCCAGACAGATATGGGCCGCAATGGAAATGGAGTCCACCCCTGTCTCCGGCATAGCTCCGTGACAGCCAACTCCCCGCACCGTGATCCGGAACAGGGTACACCCAGCCATAAAGGTCCCCCGGCCGCACAGTACCATGCCGGAGGGCGTGCCCGAATTTACATGGAGGGCCAGAGCGGCCTGCGGCTCCGGGTCCCGCAGCACACCGGCGGCCAGCATGGTTTTGGCCCCGGTAAAACCCTCCTCATCGGGCTGGAACACCAGCTTCACCGTGCCGTTCAGCTGCTCCCGCCGCTGGCGGAGCAGTTGGGCCGCACCCAGCAGCATGGCGGCGTGCATGTCGTGGCCGCAGGCGTGCATCGCTCCGTTTTCCGCCCGGAACGGCAGCTCGGTCCGCTCCGTCACACGCAGGGCATCCATATCCGCCCGCAGCAGGATGCACCGGCCGGTCTCCTTCCCTGTGATCTCCGCCACGATACCGCTTTCGCAGATTTCCCGGGGAACATATCCCATCTCCGTCAGCCGTTTTTTTATATATTCCTTGGTCTGGGGCAGGCAAGGTCCGACCTCCGGATTCTGATGCAGTGTCCTTCGGTCGGCCCGCAGCTGTTCCCCCAGCTCCATTGCCTGGTTCAAAATTTCCTGCGTCTGATGTTCCATTTTCTGTTCCTCCCACCCATTTTTTCGTTGTGTGTACGTTATTATATCACCGCAGCAGCTGTTCGCACAGCTCATCTTGAATCTTTGCAAAATTTCTATCGCCCCTTTCTTGACAACAACCCGCAAAATTTTATACTTATTTACAATAACGCGCTTTCGTTTCATCCGGTTTGTCAACTCCGGCTTCCATACACAAACCCGTTTCTCACCCCTGTTGATCAAAAAAGCGCTCCTTTTTGCACAGAACACCCTTAGGAGGGATCGTCTTTGCACGTCATCATCGCCGCAGACTCCTTTAAGGGCAGCTGCTCGGCACGGACTGTGGCCGCCACCATAGAACGGGGCGTCCACGCCGTATTTCCAAATGCCAAAACCACCTGCATCCCCGTGGCCGACGGCGGCGAGGGCACCGTAGATGCCCTGGTTGCCGCTGTGGGGGGCCGCACCGTCACCTTAGAGGTGCAGGACCCCCTGGGCCGCCCCATCCGGGCCGCTTACGGCGTCCTGCCCGACGGCACCGCCGTGGTGGAGACCGCCGCAGCTTCCGGACTGCCCCTGCTGAAGCCCGAAGAGCGAAACGCCATGGCCGCCTCCACCTTCGGCACCGGCCAGCTCATGCGCCACGCCCTGGAGCACGGCGCAAAGCAGCTCAGATTAGGTCTGGGCGGTTCTGCCACCACAGATGGGGGCGCAGGGGCTTTGCAGGCCTTAGGTGCTGCCTTTCTGGACCCTTCCGGAGCTCCTTTGCCCCCCGGCGGGGCAGCCCTGGCCCGGTTAGCGCGCATCGACACCTCCGGGCTGATCCCCCAAGTTCAAACCTGCCGGCTGGTCCTGGCCTGTGACGTGCGCAACAAGCTGTGCGGCCCGGAGGGAGCGGCAGCCGTCTTCGGCCCGCAAAAGGGGGCGTCACCGCAGCAGGTCCAGATTCTGGACGCCGCACTGTCCCACTACGCCCAGGTTCTGCGAAATCAGCTGGGCAGCGACGCCGCCAGCCGGAACGGTTCCGGAGCCGCCGGCGGCCTGGGCTGCGGCCTGCTGGCCTTTTTCCACACTGACATACGTTCCGGCATCGACCTGGTTCTGGATCTGTCCCGCTTCGATCAAGCGGTGGCTCAGGCCGACCTTGTCATCACCGGGGAAGGCTGTCTGGACGCCCAATCCGCCTACGGAAAGGTCCCGGCAGGGGTGGCCCGCCGGACCAAAGCAATCCGAGACATCCCGGTGCTGGCCATAGGCGGAGCCATCAAGCCCGGAGCCGAAGCCCTGTATGCCTGCGGCGTTGACAGTATGATGAGCGCCGTCAGCCAGATCATTACCCTGGACGCAGCCATGGCCCGCGCCGAGGACGCACTTCTGGACAGCACCGTCCGGATGATGCGGCTGCTGCGGGCAGGCAGCACACTGAAGATACACAAGGAGGAGTTTTTATGAAAATCGTCGTTCTGGACGGATATACAGAAAATCCCGGCGACCTGAGCTGGACCGAACTGGAGAAATTGGGCCAGCTGACGGTTTATGACCGCACCGCCTATGAGGAGTCCCCTTTGATCGCCCAACGCATCGGGGACGCAGAGGTCATCGTCACCAACAAAACCCCCATCTCCCAGCAGACCCTGGAACAATGCCCCAACCTGAAGCTCATCGCCGTGCTGGCCACGGGCTATAACGTGATCGACTGCGCCGCAGCCCGAAAGAAGGGAATTTCCGTAGTCAACGTACCCACTTACGGCACCGCCTCGGTCAGCCAGTACTCCATCGCCCTTCTGCTGGAGATCTGCCACCATATCGGCCACCACGACCAGAGCGTCCATGCCGGAAACTGGGCCAACAACGCGGACTGGTGCTACTGGGACTACCCCCTCATTGAGCTGGAAGGCAAGACCATGGGCATCATCGGCTTCGGCCGTATCGGACAGGCGGAGGGCCGCATCGCCAGGGCCCTGGGGATGCGGGTGTTGGCCTACGACCTCTACCCCAGTGACAGCGGCCGGGCCATCGGCGCGTATGTGGATCTGGACACCCTGTACCGGCAGTCCGATGTGATCTCCCTCCACTGCAACCTGACGCCGGAAAACACCCGCATGATCAACAAGGACTCCATCGCCAAAATGAAAGACGGCGTGATCCTCATCAACAATGCCCGGGGACAGCTGATCGACGAGCAGGATGTAGCTGACGCCCTGAACAGCGGAAAGCTGGCCGCCGCCGGACTGGACGTTGTCTATACCGAGCCCATCCGCGAGGACAATCCCCTGCTCAAGGCAAAAAACTGCATCATTACCCCCCACATCTCCTGGGCTCCCAAGGAGAGCCGCCAGCGCATCATGGACGTC
>CAJMQD010000016.1 GCA_905215425.1 uncultured bacterium | reverse complement strand
CTCAGGGATTCCGATTTTTCGCATGACCTTTTCCTTCTTTCGTTATAATTGCAGTGCGCAGGAGAAACGGGCAGGTACCCGCTCCTCCTGCGGCAGATATTACGCAGTCTGCTTTGCGGGCATCGGCTTTGCGGATGTCAGCTTCGCAAGGGCCACATAGAGGACCAGAGAAACCACAATGCCGTTGATCGGGCCCACAAAGAACGGCCAGTTCAGGAAGGGCATCGCCTCTACCAGGCCGGGGAAGCTGGCGAAGGTACCGCCGGTGATGCAGGCAAAGACAGCGCCCGCGGCAAAGGAGATGATGCCGACGGCGGAAAACCCGGGGCGGAGAGAGAAATTCTCCCGCTTGCCCTTGCCCACGATCCAGTAGGAGGCGATCAGCACGCCGGCCAGCGGCGGGATCAGCGCGGACATGAGGGACAGGAAGCCCTGGAAGGCATTCAGCAGGCCGAAGGCTGCCAGCAGCGTGCCGATGGCGCCGGCCACACCGGTGGTGACCTTGAACTTGCTCTCGTCAAAGCCAAGGAGATTGCTGAGGGCCAGGCCGCCGGAATAGGCGTTGGTAACGTTGGTGGTCCAGGTGGCCAGCACCAGTGCCACAAGGCCGACAAACGGCACGCCCAAAGACGCAAGGATGGCGGAGATGTCATACTGGCCTGTGACGATGCTCATGAGTGCGCCGGTCAGCAGCATGAAAAGGCCCGCGGGAATAACGCCCACAACGGAGGACTTCACCACATCGCTGCGGCTCTTGGCAAAGCGGCAGTAGTCGGCGGAGATTACGCCGCCCAGGGCGAAGGAGGCAACCACCATCGAGATGCCAAACACCATACCGGAGGAGTTCTCGGGTGCATAGTTTGTGATGGCGCTGCCGCCGTCATTTGTGACGATACCGGCAATGAGACCGTACAGGCAGACGATGACCAGAAGCGGCACGGCGATGTAGTTGAGCCACTTGAGGCCCTTGAAGCCGACGCAGGCCGTCAGCAGCATGATAATGCCCCAGACGATGGAGCTGATGGAAACAAATACCGGGGATGCCTCCGTTCCCATCATATTGGCCACCATGCTGGCAAAGGCGCTGCCGCAGGTGGCAGACTGGATACCGAACCAACCGATACAGGCAATGGCAAGCAGGGTGCTGATGATATACCGCGCGCCCTTTTCCCCCAGCGCGCCGGAGGCCATCACGGACACCGGCAGTCCGGTATCGCAGGCCTGCATACCGATGCAGATCATGTAGACACAGATCAGGCCGTAGCCGATCAGGATGGACAGGACGATCTGGCCAAGGCTCAGGCCGCCGCCCGCCAGCACGCCGCCGATCATCAGGCAGGGTACACAGATCATGCCGCCCGCCCAGACTGCCGCGATGGACAGCCAGCTCTGGCGCTGTGATTCGTCAATTTTGAAGCCGCTATTGTTTTCATGCATGGGAAAACACCTCTTTCTCTTGGGTATATTCTGAAGCTGAACCAAAGAATGGGGCAAGTATAGCACTTCAAAGCGGTAAAGAATACTGTCGGATAGGCAGAAAAAAACGCTTCACTCTTTGTCCCAAAGGACAAAGAGTGAAGCGCTGCTTGTTTTAAAAATCAATGCGTCTCATGGAGCAGCCGGTAGATGGCGGCGCCGCGATAAAGCTCCATGGTCTCCGGCATCTTTCCCAGGCGGTAGCCCAAGAGGTCAGAGATCCGCTGCAGCCGGTACTTGATGGTGTTCTTGTGCAGATACAGCATCTCCGCCGTTCTGGTAACGCTGCTGTCACAGTCCAAAAGATACACACAGGCGGTATAGAGCAGGTCCTGATACTCCTCATCAGACTGCAAAACAGACAGCGGCAGGATACGCCGAATGGCTGCGGCTTCGCCTTCGCTGATCCGCTTTCGGCTGGAGGCCGCCAGCTCAAGCTCCCCCTGAAGGAAGATCCTCTTGTGGGGGAAAATGCGTTTGGCATCCTCCAAATTGTCAAGAGTCAACAAATACGCTCTCCGACAGCTTGTTGTATTGGACAATCCGGCGCATCGGACAACGACAGCATCAGGGCTTGTCTCCAAAGCGGTTGAAAGAAGCTCCCGCAGCACGCTTTCGGCTTCCCGCAGGGAGTGTGGGGTACTCAGGCACATAACCGGCTGCCCTTCATAAATCGCGCCCACAACGGTATCCGCACACTGTCTGACCAGGGCCAGATCCTGCTCCATCCGCTGCTCCACTTCCCAGGCATCCACGCCGCACAGCATCCACAGCTCGTGAAGTGAGGCAACGTCTACATGAAAGATCTCCGCCAGACGGCGCATCTTCAGCGGCTCGTCCTGCAGAATTGCCCGCAGCAATTCATGGATCGCCACAGCGCCATGCTGCTTTCCCCAGATATTGATGCAGATCCTCACGATATCCGCCACCTGCTCCACCAAGGAAGCCCCCAGGGGAGCGCCGACCTTGATCAGCACCAGACGGAGCGGCTGGGCCAGGTCCGAGCGGATAGAAATGCAGGACATTTCCGCATCCGTAAGGAAGGGGCAGGGTGTGCAGGTCTGCCCAGTGGAAAGCGGCAGGCAGCGCTCTATCCCCTCCCGGACCGTATCCTCCATCCCGCTGGGCCAGGTTGCAAGATTCAGGATGTTGCCTTCATGGGTAGTCAATACCGCGGAGCATCCCAGCTCCGCGCACAGCATTTGCAGCGCGGTTCCCAGCGTCTGCTGGTGGTGCGGCGCCGAGGAGATCCGCGCAAGAATATCCGATACAAGAGAGCCGGGTACCAGACGATCCTTGTAGATGCACTCTGTCACGTCGGTGATCAGGTCGCTGTAACGGAGATGCCGCTGGCCCTCCGGCATACAGATCAGGACGAAATCGTGCTCGTCGGCGATCTCAATAAGCCGCTGATCCACATAGGGGAGATACACGCCCACATAGTACAGCACGAGGCCAACCTCGCCGCCGTCGATCAGCTTCAGGATGTTGGAGCACTGCAGGTCAACATCATTCACGCAGTTAAGAAAGCCGGTGATGACGATCTCGCTTCCGGAGTATTTGTTATGGTGAAATACCTCGTTGATCAGGACCCCCGGATCGGTAGATTCCAACACAGAGATCGAGGACACAACCTTTTTCAGCCCGCCCGCTCCGCCGATCACGCGGGCCTGCCGCAGGGACGGCAGCTTCAGCAGGTCGGATACAGTCACGCTCATGCGTTCACCTTCTTTTTGTTGGGGTAGGTTTATGGACGCCCTTCCAGAGCAGCCTGCGCTCCGGAAGGGCTTTTTCAATTCTGTTATTTATCGCTGTTTTTTCTTCCGTTATGGAAGGCCGCAATGACCGACAGGGCCGCCGGATTCACCGACGCCGGCTCCGCCATGGGCCGGGCCAGATAGAAGCCCTGGAGCAGGTCTACGCCAAGCTCCAGCACTTTTTTCAGCTCCGCCGCGTTCTCCAGCCCCTCGGCCACAATCTTCATATCCCGCTTGTGGGCGTAGTCCACCAGGTTCAGCACCAGCTGCTGCTTGTCCACATCGGTGTCGATGTCCCGGATGATGGACAGGTCCACCTTGATATACTTGGGCGCCAGGAGCAGCAGGCACTTTTCACTGTTGTAGCCGCTGCCATAGTCGTCCAGGGCAAACACACCGGAGCCGTTGTTAACTCTCTTCTTCCGCTCCAGCGCTGCCATGTCCATGTCCTCCTCTTCCACGATCTCAATGACGATACGGGGCAGCAGGACAGAATAGCGTTCTTCAAATTCCGCCGCTTCTTCTTCGGTCAAGCACTGGTTGGCAATGGAATTGACAAACATCAGCTGATTTGGCTGAATGATCCCCTTTTCTCCCAACGCCAGGAACGCCTCTGACGCCTTGAACATCGTGATGCGCTCGATCTCATGCAGGCAGTTTTCCTCCCGGGCCAGCTTCATCACTGCGGTGGGGGTATGCAGCGTAGGCAGATCCACCCGCATCAGGGCTTCGTACGCCTCTACTTCCCCGGTCTCTGCGGAGACGAGAGGCTGGAAGTGGTAGCGCACCAGCTCCTCGCTGATCAGACGGTGGAATTCCTTCCGACTCTGGTCCAGATAAAGATCCTGGTTATATACCGCCAGGTCAAACTCGCCCAGCTGCCCCTTCTCTGTATGCTTCACCTGATACATGGCGAAGTCCGCATATTTTTTCAGGGTGCTCAGATCGGTGGCGTCCACGGGATACCAGGCCAGACCGCCGGAGATACTGATATGCAGGTCCCGGCCGCTGGGCAGCTGGATCACCGTCTCCCGCACCGCCCGCTTGATATCCCCGATGAGCTGCCGGATATCATCCTGGCTGGAGTAGCCGTAGATCAGCAGGTTGAACTCGTCCCCGGAGATCCGGGCGCACAGGCTGCCCTTGGGGCTGTATTTTGCAAAACACTGACCGGTCTGCCGAATGTACTCGTCACCCCAGTCGTGCCCGAAGGTGTCGTTGGTGTGCTTCAGGTCATCCAGGTCCATCATGAGCAGGGCCGCACAGCCCAGCTTCTCCGGTGCGGCAAACAGCGCTTCGCACTCCCGCTGGAAGGCCCGGCGGCTGTACAGCCCGGTCAGGGGGTCGTAATCCCGCTCATGCTCGATGCGCAGCCTCTCCATGGTGGCGGCGGTCACGTCCTCCACCACACCCACCTGGGCGTTGGCCTCCCTGGTGGTCTCGATGTGCAAATACCGCTCCGTCCCATTGGGGCGGGTTACGCGGTACACCTCCACGCCATTGACTCCCGGCTTGTGGGGATACTCATCCTCCAGGCGCTTCAGCAGCGCCCGGAAGTGTTCCGCGGTCAGCGTTTTCGGGTCCTCCTCCGGCATATCCAGAAGGGTGAAGAAGTTATCTGTTACATAGACGCTGTCCGGGTTGCTGCACAGCTCATACCCGCCCAGCTCCACGCTGGCCATCTCCATAATGCGCAGAAATTTGGTGGACCTGTCCAGCACATCCTGGCTGAGCTGCGTAATGGCCGCAGAAAACTGATCCAGCTCCCGAATTCCCGTGGAAGGCAGAGCCGGGATGCTGCGGCGGTTCGTCTGTGTCGGCGACAGCAGCTCCTTCGACAGCCTGGAAACAGGCCGGGCCAGCCGCCTGGCCACCATGATGCTGCTGGCCACGCCCGCCAGAGCCGTCAGCAGCAAACACAGCATCAGCAGCCGCACCACATGGTTAGAAAAGGCGAACAGCCGCTGTTCCGACACCATTCCCACCAGCAGCCACTGCTTGTCGGAGAAGGGGGCGTCGCGGTTGTACAAAGACAACTCCTCCGCTGCCCCGTAATACCAAGTTCCCTCGTTTTGAAAGCGATATCCGCCGTATTTCGAGCTTGTCAGTTTCAGCGAACGTCCGGTGGCGCCGCTTGTTTTCTTTCCGGAAATGGTAACGATCTCATGCACCGAACTAGTATCATACCGGTCTGTGCCTTTCTGGGCGCAGGCCAGCATGTAACCGCCGACGTCAGCATTTTGCAGTTCGCCGCTGGGCAGCAGCGTCTGCAAATAGCTTTCCAGCATCTCCACCCCCAATACGCCGTATACCCGGCCGTCTGGCAGGATCAGGGGGATAGAGTACGCAATGGCGGCGTGATCGTCCCCGGGCAGGGTAAACAGACTGGTGGTCCAATGGCCATAGTCCGCCGCGGACAGGGACGCCGAGTCGCTCCAGGCGGACTGAAACGCGGGGAAAATCAGCTGCTTCGTGTCCTGTTCGGTGTAAGGGATCGCGCTGTTCCAGTTATGATCCGTCGTAATGCGCAGACCCTGCACCAGTTGGGAGGGGCAGTACTCAAATTGCAGGTCAGCATTGCGGTCAGAGGACAGAGAGGTCGGATCCAGATCCCGGATATAGACGCAGGGCAGCACGTCGCCATCGGCTCTTTCGTTCAAATCACTGGTGTTGAACACCACGAAGATCCCGTTGACCGGCCTGCTTCGCAGCGTTTCGATCAGGTCTTCTCCGATGGCCTGCATCAGGGGGAGCGCATCCTCGCTGCTGCTCTCCAGCGTCTCGATCCGGATCTTCCCCGCCGACGCCAGCTCCAGGGCGGCGGTATTGATCCGCTCCGCCAAGGCCGTCAAATTCTGGGCGGAGAGCATCGTGTTCTCCAGGTAGTTTTTCCGGTTTTCCACCTGCTTTTGCAGCATATCCACTACATTCTGGTCCAACTGGGCAGATATCTGGCTGAAATAGAATGCGCCTATCAGCAGCAGTATCTCTGCGCAGAGGGTCAGCAAGACCGTACTCAGAATCGTCTGAAAGATAGAACGGCCCTGTTTTGTTGTTTTCTTGCGGTCCTGCTTCATCACAAAACAGCTCCCTTAAACGTTAACTTCACAGTCAGTCCTCAAAGGCCTGCAGAGCGGTCAGGGTCTCCTGATACCAACTCTGGAAATAGTCGTCGGACAAGAATTCTTCGGCGGCCTGGTCAAAGCTCTGCCCCTGCTCCATCCGCTCTTCCACCACGGCGCGGTCCGCCTCGGCCCGGTCGCTCATGGCGTGCTCCAGCACACTGCGGGCCTCCGCCGCGCCGGAAAAGGCCGCCTGCGTATACATCTGATGGCTGTTTACCGTATCCAGGGCGGTGGTGAGCAGCTGGTCCATCTCCTCCGACACGTCCAGTCCGCTGGAGCGGATCACCTCCATGTCGTTCCCCGCCTTGGTCACGGGCAAATAGCCGGAGTCCACCGAAAACGCAATATTGTGCTCCGGCAGCGTAAACCACTTCAGGAACTCCACGCTGGCCTGAATTTCTGCTTCAGAGGCCTTCGTGACCACCATGCCGGCCCCCTGCTGTACGGCGTAGTTTTCTCCCCCCCCGGAACACCGGGCAGGGCAGAACGACCCGCTGAATGTCATGGCTTTCCGTATCGCTGGTGACCACCTGACTGGGGAAGAAGCTGGAGCTGGAGGTGGAGCCCACATAGGCAATGATATTTCCCGTCTTTACGTCATCGCTGCGGAAGCGCCCGCCGGAGGAAAAATATCCTTTCAGAAAGGGGACGTAGTAGTTGTCCCACAGCTTGCGCACCACAGTCTGGTCGTAATTCAGGGTCATAACCCCGTCCGTCACTTCAAGAAGGGTACAGCCAAGCTGCCGGGCGCCCACCAGCATATAGTTTGCCATGGCATCCCGGCCAAACATCGCCCGGCCGCCGCTCCATTCATAGTACCGTTCGGCCGTTTCCACCACACCCTCTACCGTGGTCAGGTCGGAGTAATCCGCCCCGGTGGCCTCGGCAAAGGGCTCCCAGTCCGTCTGGTTCAGAAAGAGCAGCTCGGTGGATTTGACGGTGGGGAAGATCTTGATGCTGCCGCTGCCGGAGAAGTCCCCCTCGGTGAGGTAGCCGGCGATATAGGCGTTCTTCTCCTCCTGGGTGAGATAGGCGCTCAGGTCCACCACTTCGCCCATCTGGTCCAGGGCATAGGCGTTGTCCGCGTAGGCGGAGAAGATGTTGGGCATGGCAGGTGTGCCCACTTTACCCTCTGCCGCGGCCAGCACATTGGTCTCCAGGTCGTTCACGCTGCCCTGGCTGTAGCTGTCCACAGTGATGTTCTTCTCCTTGCCCACAGTGCGGTTGAACTCCTCCACCATACTGTTGAAGGCTTCCAGCTGACTGCCGTTATAGTAGGTCCACACGGTGATATTCACCGGCTCGTCCGTATGCACCGGAGCGTTGGGTTCCGGATTTTTGCCGCATCCGGCGAAGAGAGCCAGCATAGCCGCCGCGCCCACCAGGCACAGCAGAGATTTGATCCGTGACATGAATTACTCCTTCGGTCCGCCGCAGGGAAAGGACCTGTTAAATAGTGTGACGATATTTTATCACAACCTATGGGAGCTTTCAAGAAAACTTCCTGCCTCCCGACGGCTTTCAGGCGGCTTTTCATAAAAAAAGCTCCCAGTTTTTCAACTGGGAGCCGCGAGGAGCGGTTTTATTTCGCCCGGAGCATCCGTCCGGCGTTGAGGATCGCCAGAATACACACGCCCACATCGGCAAACACGGCCATCCACATATTGGCATGGCCAATGGCGGCCAGGCCCAGCACAAGGAATTTGATACCGATGGCAAAGACGGTGTTTTCCTTCACGATGCGCATGGTCTTACGGGCGATGGCCACCGCCCGGGGCAGCTTGGTCAGGTCGTCGTCCATCAAAACCACGTCGGCGGCCTCGATGGCGGCATCGGAGCCCATAGCGCCCATGGCCACGCCGATATCCGCCCGGGACAGCACCGGCGCATCGTTCACGCCGTCGCCCACGAACACCAGGGTGCGGTGGGGGCGCTTTTCCTTCAGCAGGCGCTCCACCTGGTCCACTTTATCCCCGGGGAGCAGCTGGGCATGGACCTCATCCACCCCCACCTGGGCGGCCACCGCCTGGGCCGCGCCCTGGGCGTCGCCGGTAAGCATCACGGTGCGCTCCACTCCGGCGGCTTTCAGGGCCTTCAGGGCCTGGGCGGCCTCGGGCTTGATCTGGTCGGAGATGACGATGTGGCCCATATACCGGCCGTCCACCGCCACATGGATGATGGTCCCGTCGTGCTTGCAATTCAGGGTGATGGGGACGCCGATCTTGTCCATCAGGCGGGCGTTGCCCGCGTAGATCTCCCGGCCGTCCACGGTGACGTGCATCCCGTGTCCGGCGATCTCCTCCGAGGCGGAGATGCGGTCCAGGGCGGGCAGCTCCTTGCAGGCCCGCAGGATGGACTGGGCAATGGGGTGGTCGCTGGACCGCTCCGCCAGGGCGGCGCACTCCAGCAATTCCTTCTCGTCCATCTCCTGGGGATGGATCACCGTGACCTCGAAGTTGCCCCGGGTCAGGGTGCCGGTCTTGTCAAAGACCACCGTACCGGCCGCAGCCAGGGCCTCCAGATAGTTGCCGCCCTTCACCAGAATTCCCTGGCGAGAGGCCCCGCCAATGCCGCCGAAGAAGGACAGGGGGATGGAAATGACCAGGGCGCAGGGGCAGGACACCACCAGGAAGGTCAACGCCCGCTGGAGCCAGTCTATCCAGGCTCCAAAGCCCAGCAGGGGGGGCAGGACGGCCAGGGCCAGGGCGGCAAATACCACAGCGGGGGTATAGTAACGGGCAAACTTGGTGATAAAGTTCTCTGCCTTGGCCTTCTTAGCGGCGGAGTTTTCCACCAGATCCAGAATTTTGGCCACAGTGGACTCGCCGTAGGGCTTGCTCACCTTCACATGGAGCAGGCCGGACAGGTTGACACAGCCGCTGATGACCTCATCGCCCGGCTTGACGGAACGGGGCAGGGACTCGCCGGTGAGGGCGGCGGTGTCCAGGTTGGAAGTCCCGTCCAGCACGGTGCCGTCCAGGGGCACCCGCTCGCCGGCCTTGATGACGATGGTATCTCCCACCGCCACCTCTTCGGGGTCCACCTGCTCCAGCCGGCCCTCCCGCTCCACGTTGGCGTAGTCCGGGCGGATATCCATCAGCGAGGAGATGGATTTTCGGCTGCGGTCTACCGCTACGGACTGGAACAGCTCGCCCACCTGATAAAACAGCATGACAGCCACGCCCTCGGCCAGCTCGCCGCAGCCCACCGCGCCCACAGTGGCCACCGCCATCAAGAAGTTTTCGTCAAACACCTGGCCGTTTTTAATGTTGCGCACGGCCCGCCACAGCACATCCCAGCCCACCGTAAAATAGGCGGCGAGATACAGCGGCCACATGGACAGAGAAAAGGCAGTTGTGCCGTCTGCGGCCGCATGACTGACGCTGAGGAAGGGAATGGCGCCGGGCAGCCAGATCGTAGGCAGCAGCTTGGCTGCCAGCAGAAGCACTGCGGCCGCCAGAATCCGGGCGCGCATTTTTTTCTGTTTTCTTGTCATAGGGGTTTCCTCCTTAGAACAGGAAAGGGGCGTGTCGCCGCCCCTTTGCCGTTCACTTTACAATGATCCGGCAGTCCGGCTCGATCTTCTTGCATAC
>CAJMQD010000015.1 GCA_905215425.1 uncultured bacterium | reverse complement strand
CGGAGGTTTTGCCGATGACAATGTTCTCGTCGGGCAGCTGGATGGCCCTAGCGGGCTCGCCGGTGGTCTGGGCGGCCTGCTTGGCGGCGGCCACCACGGGGCGGATGGCTGTGGTGACGCCCGCCTGCTGCATCAGCAGCTCCAGCTTGAATACCGCTTCATCCTCCCCTTTGCCCTGGCGGCGGTCACACAGGGCGTCGTAGTACCGGCGGACGATCTCCTGCCCGGCGGCCTGACGGCAGGCCTCGTCGTCCACGATGCAGTTGCCCGCCATATTTACGCCCATGTCGGTGGGGGACTTATAGGGGCAGCTGCCGGTGATCTTCTCGAACATGGCGGCAAGGACGGGGAAGACCTCCACGTCCCGGTTGTAGTTTACCGTGGTCTGGCCGTAGGCCTGAAGATGGAAGGGGTCGATCATGTTCACGTCGTCCAGGTCGGCGGTGGCGGCCTCGTAGGCCAGATTTACCGGGTGCTTCAGGGGCAGGTTCCAGATGGGGAAGGTCTCGAACTTGGCGTAGCCCGCGGCGATGCCCCGCTTATAGTCGTGGTACAGCTGAGACAGGCAGGTGGCCATTTTCCCGCTGCCGGGGCCGGGGGCGGTGACCACCACCAGGGGGCGGGTGGTCTCGATATAGTCGTTGCGGCCAAACCCCTCGTCGCTGACGATGTGGGCGATGTTGTGGGGGTAGCCCTCAATGGGATAGTGGCGGTAGACCTTGATCCCCAGGCCCTCCAGCCGCTTCTGGAACGCGTCGGCGGCGGTCTGGCCGGTGTACCGGGTGACCACTACGCTGCCCACATACAGGTCCATGGAGCGGAAGGCGTCGATCAGGCGGAGCACATCGCTGTCATAGGTGATGCCCAGGTCGCCCCGGACTTTGTTTTTCTCGATGTCGCCGGCGTTGATGGCGATGATAACCTCTGCATTGTCCTTCATTTTGGCCAGCATCCGGATCTTGCTGTCCGGCTCGAACCCCGGCAGAACCCGGGAAGCGTGAAAGTCGTCAAACAGCTTGCCGCCGAACTCCAAGTAGAGCTTACCGCCGAACTGGGCGATGCGGTCGCGGATATGCTGGGACTGAAGCTGAAGGTACATTTCATTATCAAAACCGATCTTGGACATGAGAGCGCCCCCTAATATTCTCTATCTTTACCTGTTTTCGGGATAAAAACACAATTACCTTATATTTTAAACTGGCTGTCTGGGCAAGTCAAGGGAAAAGTATGGGGGCCGGCGGGGACGAACATCGCCCCCGGAGAGCTTCCGGGGGCGGGAAGGCGTATGCGGTTCAGTCCAGGCTGGCCCGGTCGAAGGAGGAGACCGGGAGCACGTCGCACAGCTCCAGCAGGGTGGGGGACAGCCCGCCGCTGGTATTGAGGATCGGCGTGCGCACCGGGATGGAGGGGGCGGGCAGCGGCCCGGTGGGCAGGCAGACGGCGGCCAGCAGGCCGTCCTCGTTGGGCCGCCACAAGAGCACGCCCCGGTGGAGAGACACGACATGCTGAATCACGGACAGCCCCATCCCGGCCCCCTGGGTGGGCAGGGGGATCTGGGCCTCGGTGGTCAGGCTGAGCAGCTCGTCCAGCTGACGCTGGGACAGGGCGCCCCCTTGCCGCAGCAGGATGATAGCCTGGCCGGGCCGCTGGAGCAGACGCAGCAGCAGCGTCCCCTGGGGGGTGTTTTTGGCTGCGTTGGACAGAAGGCCCAGCAGGGCCAGGGGCAGCAGCTCCGGGTCGCCGGGGGCCAGGAGGGAGGAGGCGCCTGCCCGGTAGGTCAGGGCCACGCCCCCTTCGCTGAGCAGGGTGCCGGCCTCTTCAGACAGGCGGCTGCACAGGGCGGTCAGGTCCATGACTACGGGGTGAAAGTGGATCTCCCCCCGCTGGGCCCGGTAGAGATACTCCATGTTTCGGTTTAGCCGGCACATCCGATAGAAGCTCTGGCGGAAGGCGGCCAGCTGATACTGGACCTCGTTGTCGCCCCGGCGCTCCAGGGGGCGGCTCAGGCGCTGGAACTCCAGGAGCATATCCCCCTGTACCTGCCGCATCTGCTGGAGGAAGCCGTCCATCTGCGGCGAGGTGAGGGCGGCCTGGGGCGCGGGAGAGAACAGGACTCTGGAGCCCTCCGGCCGGCAGACCATGGAGAAGGAGAAGCTGTTTTGCCCCCAGGTGAACTGCCCGGATTGTACGCAGCCCTCCTCCCCGTCAGGCAGGGGGATGGGGGCCGGGTCGCCGGGCTCCAGCCCAGGGAGCAGACGTTTGGCGGCAGGATTCAGGGCGGAGACCGCGCCTTGATTCAAATCGAAGGCGGCCTGAGGGATCTGATCCAGGGTGGAAGTGGGCAGTTGGGACATGAAAAACCTCCCGCGGTATAGGCCGCTTTTTCTTTTTCGGGGGTGCGGTAATAGTGTTGCCGCAATTGGGAACGGGGTATATCGCCAAAGTTTAACCAGTATAACAAATTTTGGCAATCAGAACAAGTGGCAAGTTGTTAACAAACGAAAAAAACGGAACAGGCGGGCGGCTGACCGTCGAAACAGGGGGATAGGACGGCGAAAAACAGAGCTGTGTCTGTGCGGAAGCGGCAGTAGAAGGAGGAGCGGTCCGCTTAAAGGCGGCGCAGCGTGGAAAACGGGGGGAGTAAGACAGAAGCAAAGGGGACGCCAAAGGGGCTAAAATGGGACACATGGCAGAGAATCGGGGGAAAAATCCGGGGAAACGGAAAAACTTTGTGCAAAATATGCGTCGATCTCCCCTATACAAGAAAGCAGGAAATGGGCTATAATGTAAATATCATCGGCAGTCATATCCCCCGGATCGGGCGGGCGCAGGTCCGCCGCAGACCCGAGGAGTTTGAAAGGAAGAAAGGAAGCATTACTATGAGCATCAAAGTCGGTATCAACGGATTTGGCCGTATCGGCCGTATGGTTTTCCGCGCCAGCCTGAATCATCCCGAGATCGAGATCGTGGGGATCAACGACCTGTGCCCCGCCGAGTATCTGGCCTATATGCTGAAGTACGACACCATGCACGGCAAGTGCGAGGCTGAGATCTCCTCCACCGAGAAGGCCATTGTGGTCAACGGCAAGGAGATCCCCGTTTCCGCCGAGCGTAACCCTGCCGACCTGCCCTGGGGCAAGCTGGGTGCTGAGTATGTGGTGGAGTCCACCGGTCTGTTCCTGACCAAGGAGAAGGCTCAGGGCCACCTGGACGCCGGCGCCAAGAAGGTCGTCATGTCCGCCCCCTCCAAGGACGACACCCCCATGTTCGTGTGCGGCGTCAACCTGGACAAGTACACCACCGACATGAACTTTGTCTCCAACGCCAGCTGCACCACCAACTGCCTGGCCCCCATCGCCAAGGTGCTGAACGACAACTTCGGCATCAAGGACGGCCTGATGACCACCGTTCACTCCGTCACCGCCACCCAGAAGACCGTTGACGGCCCCTCTCTGAAGGATTGGCGCGGCGGCCGCGCTGCCACCGGCAACATCATCCCCTCCTCCACCGGCGCCGCCAAGGCCGTGGGCAAGGTCATCCCCTCCCTGAACGGCAAGCTGACCGGTATGTCCATGCGTGTTCCCACTCTGGACGTGTCCGTGGTGGACCTGACCGTCAACCTGGAGAAGCCCGCCAAGTACGAGGAGATCTGCGCCGCCATGAAGGCCGCCGCTGAGGGCGAGCTGAAGGGCATCCTGGGCTACACCGACGAGGCCGTGGTGTCCAGCGACTTCCTGGGCGACACCCGCACCTCCATCTTCGATGCCGACGCCGGCATCGCCCTGACCGACACCTTCGTGAAGGTCGTGTCCTGGTACGACAACGAGATCGGCTACTCCAACAAGGTGCTGGATCTGATCGAGCATATGTACTCCGTGGACCACAAGTAAGAGCGTTTTCTGACCGGAGCGCCGCCACAGGCGGCGCTCCTTTTTTTACAGCAGACAGAAAAGGAGAAACCGTATGGAAGCATTGGAACTGATCACCGGCCGCCGCAGCGTGCGGCAATTCAAAGCGGAAAAAGTGGACCGGGACACAGTGGAGAAGATCGTAGGGGCGGCGGCCTATGCCCCGTCCTGGAAGAACACCCAGGTGACCCGCTACTATGTGTGCGATGACGCCAAGATCAAAGAGCATATCGCCCGGGACTGCACCCTGGGATTCACCTCCACCGCCTGCACATTGGAGCGTGCCCACCATTTGGCGGTGCTGACGGCGGTGAAGGGCCGCAGCGGAATGGAGAAGGACGGCAGCAGCACCACCCAGCGGGGCGGAAGCTGGCTGATGTTTGACGTGGGCGCAGCGGCCCAGACCTTCTGCCTGGCGGCCTATGCCTATGGCGTGGGCACCGTGATCATGGGCGTATTCGACCCGGAGATGGTGGCCCAGGCCCTGCACATCCCTGAAAACGAGGAGGTTGTGGCGCTGATCCCCTTCGGGTATCCCGACGAGACGCCCGCCGCCCCCAAGAGAAAGTCGGTGGAGCAGCTGCTGACCTTCTGCGAGTAATAGGTTAAGGGATCCCGACGCTTCTGTTTTTTCCGGAGGGGCCGCCCTCAATGAAAGAATACAGGAAACGATATCAGAAAAATGTCGAAACATGGAGCTTTCGGTCTGAACAGACGCAAGCAGAGGGGCGCGCCGCCGCCCCTCTGCTTTTTCTTGCCATCCCCGCAGAAATGGGATACACTGTTGGGGAAGAATGGAACCGGCACAGGAGGAGAGAAGGATGAACCACCGGGAATATATGGCCCGCGCCCTGGAACTGGCCCATCAGGCGGGGGAAGAGGGCGACGTGCCTGTGGGCTGCGTCATCGTCAAGGACGGGCAGATCGTGGGCCGGGGGCGCAACCGCCGGGAGGAGAACGGGGACGCTACGGCCCACGCGGAGATGGAGGCCATCCGGGAGGCCTGCGCCCGTCTGGGCAGCTGGCGGCTGCACGGCTGCACCATGTATGTGACCATGGAGCCCTGTCCCATGTGCGCCGGGGGGATCATCAATGCCCGCATCGACCAGGTCCGCTACGGGGCGAAGGATGACAAAGCGGGGTGCTGCGGCTCGGTGCTCAATCTGTTTGAAGAGCGCTTCAACCACCGGCCCCGGCTGTACCGCGGCCCCCTGGAGGAGGAGTGTACCCAGGTCCTTCAGGACTTTTTTCAGGTGCTGAGGTGAGAAAACAATCCACAAAAATGCCGCCGCCTGTGGAAAACTCTGGCGGTATGCGCCCGGGGCGTGGCAGAAAAGCGAAACGGAGAGAAAAAACGGGAGAGATTTAATCTTTTTGTAACAATTGCGGGTGACTTTTTTAATAAAACCCGGATATGATAATACTCGCAAGGCAAGAGCATCTTTTCATTCTATCCTCCAATTCTTATTTGAATGACCGGCAGAAATGCCGGTCATTCGCCTTTTTCGGGGGAGGAAGGGGAGAAGATTTAATCTTCTTGTAACAAGTTGAGGAGACTTTTTAATAAAATGTGGGTACACTACATTTTGCAAGAGATTCTCCTTTCATTTTGATCCTCTTTTTGCGGGAATACCCGGCGTCAGGAACAGACGCCGGGTATTCCTGTTTTTGCGTCTGCATAATTCTTCCTCTCCCGGCAGATACTGTCCCGGAAAGGAGGGAGGCGCATGAGCGGAGAGCCCACCGCACAGGCGGAACAGCCCCACCCCAGGAAGACGCCCAGGCTGAAGCAGCGCCTGTCTTTGGAAGCATTGACTCAGGTGTTTTCCGACTGCGCAGACTTCAGCGCCCGGCAGCTGCGGCTGGGAGGGACCGGGCAAGTTGTCACCGTATGCTGGCTGGAGGGCATGGCAAAGACGGAGCGGCTGAACGACTATGTATTCCGCCCCCTGGCGCAGGACCGGAGGCTGGAGGCGGTGTGGGGCGAGGAGGCGCTGGCCCTGCTGGTGCAGGGCACCCTGTATGCCCAGAAGGTGAAGGTGGAGCGGGAGATGGACCCGGTAGCCCAGGGGCTGATCGGCGGCAGCTGCGCCCTGTTCCTTCAGGGGGAAAAGGAGCGGGCGCTGGTGATCCCGGTGCCCACGGAGGAGAAGCGCTCCATTGGGCAGCCGGAGAATGAGCCGTCCCTGAAGGGGGCGCGGGACTCCTTTGTGGAGAGTGTGCGCACCAATACGTCCCTGGTGCGCCGCCGCCTGCGGGCCCCGGAGCTGAAGATCGTGGAGTGCGTGGCGGGGCGGCAGTCCCTGACTCCGGTGGATATCCTGTGGTTAGAGGGGATCACCGACCCGGATACCGTGGACAAGGTGCGCCGGCGCATAGAGGACATGGACATTGACGGCATCCAGGCCGCCGGGAATATAGAGGAGTATGTGATCGACCGGGTGGACACCCCCTTCCCGCTGATCTGCTACACCCAGCGGCCCGACCGCTTCTGTCAGGGCCTGCTGGAGGGGCGGGTGGGCATCCTGTGCGACGGGCTGGCCTTGGGGCATCTTCTCCCCGGGACCATCGACCAGTTCTTCAAGACCGGGCAGGACCGGGCCTATCACTGGCTGGTGGCCTCTATGCTCAGCTGTGTGCGCTACCTGTGCGCCGTCATTACCCTGCTGGTGCCGGGGCTGTATATCGCCCTGGTGACCTATCACCCGGAGGCGATTCCGGTAAAGCTGGCCCTGTCCATCGTCTCCGCCAAACAGGAGGTGCCCTTTTCTACGGTGTTCGAGGTGCTGATCATGCTGGTGGCCTTTGAGATCTTGCAGGAGGCGGGGCTGCGGCTTCCGTCCACCATTGGGGCCACGGTGTCCATTTTGGGCGGGCTGGTGGTGGGCAATGCGGCGGTGGATGCGCGGATCGTCTCACCGGCGGTGCTGATTGCCGTGGCCATTGCGGGCATTGCGGGCTATACCATGCCCAGCCAGGACTTCTCCGGGGCGCTGCGCCTGTGGCGGTTTCTTCTGGCGGTTCTGGCCAGTCTGGGGGGACTGTTCGGGCTGGGCGCAGGGTGCGTGCTGCTGCTGTACCATTTGGCGGGGCTGGAGACCTTCGGCGTACCCTATCTGGCGCCCTTTACCTCCGGGGCGCGGCGGCGGTGCGGACATCCCACGGTGTTCCGCCTGCCCCTGCGGGAGATGAAGTGGCGGGACGGCGCCCTGCACAGCCGGAACCGGAGAAACCAGCGGTGAGGCGGCGGACGTGGCTGCTGTTGGCCCTTCTGGGGCTGGGCATGGCCTGGGGCGGCCTGCCGCGGGGCAGAGAGATGGGCAGCATGGCTCTGATACGCACGCTGGGGGTGGATTGGGAGGACGGACAGTATGTGGTAACGGCCTCCACCGGGCGGCGCGCCCGGGGCTTTCAGGGCGAGGAGGCGATGGAGCCGCTGATTCTGAGTGCCCGGCGGGAGACGCTTTCGGCAGCGCTGGCCGCTGTGGCGGCCGGCTCGGAGCAGGAGGTCTATTTTGGCTATGTGGATCAGCTGCTGCTGGGCCGGGAACTGGCGGAGCGGGGGGCGCTGCCTGTGCTGGAGCGGTTTATTGGGGAGGAAGAATTGGGCCTGGGGGCCCAGGTCTGGCTGATCTGCGGTCAGGCAAAGGCGGCCGTGACCTGCGGCGGAGAGGAGGGGGCGGAGCCCCGGCTGACCGTTCTGGCCAAGGGGGAGGAGGGCTCCGCCGGCTTTGGACGGACGGTGGGCGCGGTACTGACCGATCTGAATGAAAACGGCTGTGCCTATGTCCCGGCGCTGGAGCAGGACCAAAGGGGACTGCTGTGGGAAAAGGGCTGCGGGATTCTGGCGGCGGACGGTCTGCGCGGCTGGCTGTTTGGTGCGGAGGCTCAGGGCATGAAGCTGCTGACCGGCGGCGGAGCGGGAGTTGTGATCGAACTGGCGGACGGCCGGGCGGCGGAGATAGCCGGGGTGCGGACCGGACTGACCTGGGAGGAGGACAGCCGGACCATGGTCGTGCGCTGCCGCATCGCCCTGCGGCTCACCGAAGGGGGAGCGGGACTTGCCCAAGAGGAGAGGGAGGCCCTGCTGCGGCAGATCGAGACGCTGGAAGAGGAGCGGATCGGCGGGACTTTGAGGACGCTGAGTAATTGGAAGAGCGACTGTCTGGGTTTAGGGCGGCGCCTGCGGGCGGAGCACCCGTTCCGAACCGGGGGGAAGGATGTGTTTTCCAATAGTATGCTGCGCGGCGCAGTACAGGCGGTTTGGGAGCCGTCCGGTTAGGAGGATGAGAATGGAAGGGGGAAAAGAGCTCTCTATGACCCAGCTGATGGCGCTGGTCTGGCTGGCGGATCTGGCTCCGGCGGCACAGCTGCTGCGGACGTCGGCAGAGGTCGGCGGCGCGGGAGGGTGGCTGTCGCCCCTGTTGGCCCTGCCGGTCCTGGCGGCCCTTGGCGGACTGATGGGATGGGCGGCAGGGCGAGAGGGCTTGGCTGAGAAGCTGCGGAGGGGGTTGGGCCCCGTACTGGGCCGAGGTATCCTATTCCTATATATAGGTTGGGCGGCCCTTCTGGCGGGACAGCGGCTGGGACAGTGCGCTCTGCGCCTGAGCGAAGGCGGAAGCCGGGACGGGTCGGCCTGGTTTTTTCTGGGGGTGATGGCGCTCACTGCGCTCTGGATGGTGCGGGGCAGTCTGGCGGCTCTGGGACGTACGGCGCAGATCCTGCTGGCGATCCTGTCGGCGGCGGGGGGAGTGGTGCTGCTGCTGGCGCTGCTCCGGACAGACTGGACGCGGTTGGTTCCGGCAGAGGGCTGGACCGGGCGGACCATACCGGTGGCCCTGTCCGCTGCGCAGGCGCTGGCCCCCGGACTGTATGGCGCCTTCCTCTTAAATAAAACGGATCTTCGGCGGGGCGGAAGTACGTTTCTCTGTTGGAGCGCCGGGGGCTGCCTGATGCTGACCGCCGCCCAGGGGATCGTACAGGGGTGTCTGGGGGCGGCGCTGAGCGCCCGGCTGGACAGCCCCTTCTTCACAATGGCCCAGAGCGTGGGCGTGGAGGGGGCCTTTCAGCGGGTGGAGAGCATTGTCATAACCGTTTGGTCGGCGGCAGATCTGGCCTTTGTTGTACTGCTGCTCTCGGCGATCAAGGAGGGAGCGAAGCGGGCGGCGAATGGGAGAGCCGCAGGGCTGATCACAGCGGCGGGGATCGCCGCAGCCATAGGAAGTGCAGTGGGAACGGTGCTGGGCTGGCCCGTGGGAGAGGCGGTTTGGACGGGACGGGAGGGATATATGACCCTGCTTTTGTTCCTGTGCCCGGTCATCCTGGCGGCAGTTTTTGACAAGAGATGAAATCGCAGGAAAACAGACCGCACATCTTGTGGTTAGAACAGGCGAAATAGCCGAAGATGTAGGGCAGGCGAAGAAAAGTAAAAAAAGAGTGAAAAACTCGAAAAAAACAGTTGACAATTGGCGGGGGTTCTGCTAATATAAGCAAGCGCTTGAGCGAGGGGTCAAACCCTTGAGCGAGCAAGGGAAATCGAACGAAGAACTCACAAAGAGTTGAGAATGAAATGACCGGGAGGTCGAAAAAAGTTCTTGACAAAGAGTTCTGAGTGTGGTATCCTAATCGGGTCGCCTGAGAGGGCAGCAGGGAGAAAACAGAAAGAACTTCGAAAAGAGCTGAAAAAAGTTCTTGACAAAGAGTTCCGAATGTGATATCCTGATAAAGTCGCTTACGAGAGCGACACGGTACGACAGCGAGTTTGCTGAGAATGAAAGAAAAAACTTCTTGACAAAGCGAACTGAATGTGGTACAATGAAAACCCGCTGTAACAGCGGCGTGCACCTTGTAAATTAAACAACGTGAAAGAAACACGAAGCACCAGAAAGGACGAGAGTCCTTCTGAACAAGCAAAAGCTTGTATGGAAGGGCCTTGACAATTCTTTGAAGCATAGAGATTTAGCTTCAATAAAACAGATTAGCTCAAGCTGCAAAGCTTGTGTTGATACCATTTTATTGAGAGTTTGATCCTGGCTCAGGATGAACGCTGGCGGCGTGC
>CAJMQD010000014.1 GCA_905215425.1 uncultured bacterium | reverse complement strand
ACAGTCAGTCCGGCCAGCACCTCCTGGCCGCTGTGGAACAGGGGCTTTCCCGGTTCTTCCTCCAGCGCTCTGGCCAAAAGGCACGCGTTAGAGCACAAGGCCCGCTCCTGCTCCTCCTCGGCCAGAAGGGAGGCCGCCCTGCGGGCCTGCATAAGCTCCAAAGCGGACAGCAGCCGCAGAAACATGCCGTTTTCCAGCTCGATCCGGTCCCGCCGGGACAAAATAGAATAGCCCACCGTTACACCCCCGTCTCGATGCGCTTGCCCGCCACCACGGTCACCTGCTCCAGCACCATGCTGCCCAAAGTCGCCGTCTCCTGAATGGCGCTCCACTGGCAGTCGGAGTAGATGATTTTTCGGTCAGGCTTGCAGATCACCAGGGAAAAGCCGTTCAGCTTGTAAAAATCAATGCCGTCCCGAATCGCCTCGTCCGTGGCATAAAGCCGCTTCAGTTCCAGTACATGCTTGGTCTGTCCGGGCACCGTGGCCACCGGCTCCGCCTCGCCAAAGGCCTCGATGGCAGAACTTGTTTTCGTGGCCTGGGTGGTGTAGCTCTGTACCACCGCCACCTTGGTGCCGTCCACCTCCAGGTAGATGTCACTGCTGGTGGGAAACCCTGCAATACTCATTTCTTCCCCTCCTTATCCCAAACTCTCCCCGCAGGGAGGTTATACCGTGATGTGGGCCGTCAGCCAGATCTGGTTCAGCCCGTGGGCGGCGGTAAAGGAGAACTCCACCAGACATACTGTGGGGTCGTCCGCCTTCTCCGTCACGGTCACGTTGTCGTAGGCGGTAATGATCTCCCGGCTGAGCTTGTTTTCCAGCTCCAGCACCACCTGGGCCCGGATGGCCCCCCGGCTCTGGGGGGTGTTCTTGGCCCGGCTGAATTTGCTGCGCAGGGCGGAGCGGACAGAGGGGATCACGTCGTCCACCACCAGAACGGTGGACAGCTCCCGCCAGGTGCGGTCACCGGTATCCCCGGTCTTGGTCCGGGTGGTGATCCCCCGCACCACGCTTACCGTGCCGGATACGCTCTCCAGGGGTGTCACTCCGCCCCGCACCAGCAGGTCGATGTCGTTGTCGCTGTACTGCTGGCTCACTCCGTTCAGCCCCCGCAGCTCCTGTCCCCCAAGGGGAACGGCGGGGTCGCTCATGGCGGCGATGGCACCGCCCACGGCGGCGGCCAAGGTCACGCCGGAGGCTGCCTCTCCGCTGCCATCCACACCGCCGGGGCCCACCAGCACCATCCGCTGGTGGTTCAGGGCGGCGGCCCGGGCGGTGAGCTGGCTTACGCTCTCTCCCTCTGCCGCCCCCACCACGGCAATGCGCTCCCGCCGGGCGGCCGAGGCGCTGTCCACCGAGGTTTTCAGCTTGCCGTGGACCACTGCGTCTGCGCTGTCACACAGCATCACGCAGATGTTCTCCTCCTTCTCCAGCAGGGCAAAGGCGGTCTCATACCCGGCGGCGGAGGCTGCCGCCGCGGCGACCACCCCCGCTGCCCCGTTCAGCAGGGCCAGCCGGATCAGCTCCGCCATGGTGCCGGTGCCGAAAAGAGTCAGTGCCTGCTCATAGCCGGTGACCGTATAGACGGTGTTGGCCGCCGCCTTGGTGTTCACGCCCACCAGCCCTACCAGCCGCCCGCCGCCCCCGCTGACTGCGGCGGAGGCGTCGTAGGAGGAGTAGACCCCCGGGCGCTCATGTGTCGTCACATTCATGTTTCTTCCCCCCGAATCTCAAAATCAAGGAAGGCTCCGCCGGGCTGGGCTACCGCATAGAGATAGGTGTCGTATACCGCTTGAACGCTGCGCTTAAGCAGCCGCCCGGCGGTATCATACCCCGTCTCTCCGCAGGACACCTCCCGCAGGATCAGTCCCCCGGGACCGCCCCCGGCCAGCGCCTCCATCAGCTTGTCAAAGGCGGCCTGAAGGCCCGCCTCCCCCGCCGAGGGCGGGGCGTACAGGTCCAGCCCGAAGGTCAGCTCCGCCTTCCGGCCGTAAAGCTCCTGCCACTGGCCGGAGTCGGCGTCATACCGCTCCCCCAGATAGTCCTGAAAGCCGCTGGGTCCGGCGGAGCACCCCCGCAGAGACACCGCCGCCACCGCCCCGGTAAGCTTTTCCCGCTCTTTCACCGGCCAGGCCGCCGCCGCGGGCACCCCCTGCTTTCTCAGATGATCCGCCAGTTTCTCCCGGATGCGCTCCAGTCCCATGCTCATAGCGTCTCCTCCTTTTCAGCGGGGCGCAGCACCGCCCACCAGTGGGAGGGGCTGTTTCCCGCACACACCTGCCGGGCGGTCTCCACGGTGAATCCCCGTCCGCCCCAGAGGACGGCGGTCTCTCCGGCGGTCAGAGTCTGTTCCGGCGGCCCCAGATAGAGCCACCGCTCCTCCCGCCGCGCCCCCAGAGGGGATGGCTCCAGCTGGGGCTGCTTCTCCAGGATGGGCTGAAGAAAGGCCCTGACAGAGATTGTCTCTGCTCCGGTCTCCGTCAGGGTGACCTCCTGCCCAAACCGGGCCAGAATGGCGGCCCACTCCCGCTCCATCATCCCGGCACCCCCTGAAAGTGAAAGCCGCTGGGGGTGAGGTACGGGCCCATCAGGGCCATGGCCTCCCGCTGCCGCTGCCCGGCCTGACCGGAGCGGCGGATGGTCACGTTTCCCGCCGTAAAGGAGGACACGCCGCCCCCCGCATCCAAAGCGGCCAGCGCCAGCAGGGCGCAGGCCACGGGAAAGGCCGTCCCGCAGTCCGCCGGGGCCACCCCCGCCCGCAGCCGGGAGCGGAGGCTGTCCTCCGCCGCCCGGCACAGGGCCGTCAGCAGCTCCTCCGTCCCCTCGGCCCCCATGGCCCGGGCCAGGGCAGTGATCTGCTCCGTCATCACACCGACAGCACGCGGCTGGCTCCGTTGAAGATCTTGGAGAAGCCGCTGATGGTGGTGATGGCCGCCCGCTCCAGCTGGCGGTCGATCAGCTTGTCGTACTCCACGCTCACGTCACCGGCCTTCACCAGTTCCAGGGCGTAGTTTCTGTCCAGACCGATGATCTTGCCGGCGGGCACGGCGCCGCAGCGCAGGGCCTGGGCGCCCATGGGGGTCACCAGCTTGCCGCTGCCGTGGAAATCCAGTCCGGCGGTGCTGTCCTGCATCTGGCTGAGCTTCAGCAGCTTCACCATCATGTCCCCGCCCATGAGCAGGGTGTTCAGCTGGTAGGGGTCGAACTCCTTCCAGAAGGCCAGCAGGTCGTCATAGGTCAGGGTGCCGCTGGTGGCCGCGGCGGTGACGGCGGCCGCGTTATCGTTGCCGTCGCCGTTGACGATCACGTCAATGGCGTCCTCCAGGTGCATCCGGCCGATCTGGGCGCCGATCTGGCGCAGGGTGACGGAAAACAGGTCCAGCTTCTGAAAGCGGATGGCCTCATAGGAGGCCACCAGCATTCTGCCCCGCTTATTCAGCTTCACCAGAGTGTCCCGGGTCTTCACCGTGGTCTGGGGGATGGCCGCGCCCTCGTCCACCCGGCGCAGCTTGTGCTCGTCCTGACCGCCCTCGCTGGTGATGGAGCGGTAGTCCATGCCGCTGATCACCGTCTCGGTGGCGGTGATCTGGGGCAGAACGTTCTCCGCCTCCATGCCCGTCTTTACCGCCCGGGCGATGTACTCGGGGAACAGCACGGCGGACTGGCTGGTGGCAAAGAACTTGTCCACCACGTCGCTGCCCGCGCCCTTCACCTTGATGTCGAAGCGCTTCAGCTGCCGCTGAAAGGCGTCCAGTCCCTCCATGGGAGTACCCTTATACTGCTCGCTGGGGTCCTGGCGCTCCAGCACCTGGGTAAAGGTGCGGCCCGCCTCCTGATACATGCCCTTGTCCAGCTTGATATCATTGCACTGATAAGCCATACTTCGTCCTCCTCTCAATTACAGAAACACCACGCAGGTCTTGGCCGCGGCGTCCACCGATACCACCAGCGTGCCCACACCGCCGCTGGCGGCCTTCTTCACGCCACCGCTGCCGTCGGCCACCAGGTTGACATAACCCACAGTCTCGGTGCCGGCGCAGTTCAGGGTGACAAAGCCTCTCAGCTGTACCCCGGCGCAGCCGCCGCGCACATTCAGGGCGACGCCGCAGAAGTCGTCCCCCTCGCTGCATTTGCTCACCTTTCCGTTGTCCGCCATCTTCACCACATGGCCGGCGGTCACGCCGGCGGCCGCCTCGAAGGTGGCCACCTGCTGGCCGATGCCCTCAAACGAGATCTTGCTCATTTTCTTCTCCTCCTTCACAAATTCGGTTCTATTCCCAATCCCCGGCCCCGGGCCGGGAATGATCGGGCCCTCAGATCAGAAATGCCCGGTCGTGCTCCCTGTCCCGCTCCCCCTCCCCGGGGGCGTAGGGCAGCTGGGTGCGGATGGGGTATTTCTCCGCCGCCCGGGCCTCAAGGCTCTGCTTCAGGGCGGTCAGCTGTTCCCCGTCCAGCCCCTTCACCATGGCGGTGATCACTTCCAGCTCCAGACTCTTATCCGCCAGCCGGGCCAGACGTACCGCATCCCCCCGCAGCTGTTCCAGATAGGCGCGGCCCAGGGCCGCCTGCTCCTCCATCTGCTTCAGCTGCCGGGCGCTGTGGGGCTTTCCTTTCACCAGTTCCTTCAAGCAGTCGGTCTCTGCGCCCCTTCCCTTCACCACGCCCGCCTCCGGCTGGGCGGGCACCGCCACAAAGGAGAACTCATAGGCGTCGGTGGCGTGTTCCAGCTCCACGCAGCACAGCGTTCCGTCGTAGGTCTTACCCGCCTCATGGCCGCAGCTGCCGTCCCAGACCTGGCCGCATACGGAGCATACCCGCCGCTCCACGGCGCAGCCCACGCTGACCTCCTTCTTGATGCCCCCCTCGATCTCCCGGATCAGACTCTCGTTGTCCGCAGTGCGCACCATATAGGCGCAGCCCTTCAGCCAGCAGTACGGCTCTCCCGTCCGGGTGAGCCTCTCCTCCTGTACCACCTGAGCGGCATAGATCCGGGCCGCCTGTCCTCTGGCCGACCAGCTGTGGTCGAACAGGCCGCTCTTGCCCACAAACAGCTCCGCCAGCTCCTCCAGCGTCCTGCGGGGGAAGCGCTCCCCGTCCCGGTCTACCTCGTTGTCGCACAGGCGCACCGAGAAGGAGTACACCTCCTCCGCCTTCAGCTCCCTTCGGGCAAAGCGGTTGATCTGCTCCAGCTGCTCCGCCGTCACCGGCAAGCTTTGGCCCCCCTGGGCCTGCTTTACGATCTTCATCCTTAACCCTCCCTCAGTTTCTCCGTCTGGGCCCGGTAGAGGTCCGCCTTAGCCTCCTCAACCAGGTCCTGCAAATTGATGTCCTCCCAGTCCACCAACACCTGCTGCCTGAACCCATGCAGAATCAGCCACAACTCGCACAGCCGCTCCACCGCCGACTCCAAGCTGCGGCGGATGGCGGTGATCTCGCTGGTCAGCATATCCGCCTGTTGGGCGCTCATCCGTTCGGTGGACGACCAGGACAGCCCCAGCAGGAAGGGAGGGATGCCTGTGCGGGCGATCAGCTGCTCCAGGATCTGCCGCACGGGCACCTGGCTGTCCAATACCTGTCCCTCCGCGCCGATCACCCGGATATCCACATCTCCTGCGGCCACAAAATCCCGCACGCAGCCCTCCCGGCTTGCCGCCATGGCCGTCGACCACTCCTGGGCGATCTGACCGCACCGCTCCTGAGCAAAGGGCATATCCTGCTCGTCCAGCTTACATATCACCGCATACCGGGGGGTGCCTGCCCGCTCCCAAGTCTGTCCCATGGAGTGATAGATTTTCAGCAGCAGCTCCGTTAAAAAGGGCATGGAGCGCAGCAGAGACGTGCCATAGGGGGCTCCCGCCTCCGGCTGGAAGGGGGTATACAGCAAAAGGTCCTGCCAAGGCAATTCCTCCGGCTGCCCAAGCTCTCCCCGGACGCACAATTTAAAATTCAGGGGACTGTCACCCTCTTTTATGTCCACCATCCCAGGGTCGGCACACAGCAGAGCCGCAATGTCCTGTCCCTGCCTGTCCAGTACAATTTCTCCTACTCCGCGGCCATAGGTGAGCATATCGTCCAGATACCGGTCTAAAAATGACTGGATACCCCGCTGGCCCCGCCCTGTGTTCACTGTGCGCAGGAACCGGTCCAGTCCGACCTGTCCCCGCTTGTCTGTGCAGGTCACTTTTACTCCGCCGCATAACCGTACCAGCTTCATCACTGCCGCATCTACGATGGGCACTGCCTCCCGGATGGAGCGGTACAGGGCCATCTCCCCCTGGCTCAGGGGACGGTACCGCTCCAGCGCCCCGAAGGGGTGGCTCGCAGCCTCTCTGATCTGAATCCGGGGGGCCGGCGCCTCCTGCTTTCTTCTCTGCCATAACTGCATATCGTTTCCTCCCGTGTCCTCGTTCAAATTTTCCGCTCCACGCTCCCGGCGCGCGTCCTCGCAGGCTGCGCAGCATTCCCCGCGGCATAAATGCCGCGCTTCATTTGCTCCGCTGCTCGTCCTTTCCCATTTGCAGCCGCTGCGCCGGGCTGCAAATGGGCTCCCTTTTTTGTGCCCGCTGCGCGCCCCGCCACTGTCGCGGCGAAATACCGGATCTCGTCCATGGCGTGGTCGTGCGCCCCAGCCGGCTCGCGCCGCCCGGGGACCCCGTTCCTTTCATATCCTCGGCGGAAGTGAATTCCGCCTGCGGAAATTCTCGCCCTTCGGGCTGCGAATTTACGGCGCTTACCGCGCCGCCCCATCTGCGATGGGGCCCCAAAAGAGCACGACCTACTGCACCTTCCGCTCAACGCTCCCGGCGCACACCGGGCTGACGCCCGCTGTGCGCCCCGCCACCGTCGCGGCGAAATATCGGATTTCGTCCATGGCGTGGTCGTGCTCTTTTTTGGGCTGATCCCGCTCCCCGCTGTCCTCCCAGCGGTAGAGGGAGAACTCCCGAACGGCATCGTCACAGCCTTTACAGATCACCAGCCGCCCCTCTTTTAAAAGTCGGGCGGTCAGCCGGATGCCCGACAGCACCTGGTTGTCCGCCTTCCGCACCCGCCAGCCCCGGCGGCGCAGCTCCGCCAAAAAACTGGCCGCCGAGGGGTCGGCCACCACCGCCCGGATGGGCCGCCCCCCGGCCAACCGCGCCAGCTCATCGGCATATTCCCCGTCGGTTTTCTGCGCCCGGGCCGCCCGGCCATCGTAGTAGTACTCCTTCACCCGGTACCACACATTTCCCCGCCGCCCCCAAAGACCCATGGATGTGGGGTTCAGCGTCCCGTAGTCGCAGGAGATGTACCACTCCTCGATTTCTCCCTCCGGCGGGGCCTGCTGCACAAAACGGTCGTCGAAGAAGTCGTATATCCGCCCCTCGGCGGCTACCCACTCCCCCAGAACATATCGCCGGTAGAAAGCCCCCTGAAACATGGTCTCATACCGCTGCCGTACCTGTGGGGACAATCCCGGATTATCCCCCATGGTAAAATGCAGCCGCAGCAGACCTTTTTCCTCCGCCTTCTCCACCCACTCCCGGTAGAACCAGTGGGCAGGGGACTCCGGGTTGCAGGAAAACCAGATCCTGCTCCCCGTCACGGAACATCGGGCGCAGGTCTGCTCCACAAAGGAACGGGGCATCAGCGCCGTCTCGTCCAGCAGTGCCCCCGCCAGAGTGATCCCCTGGATCAGGGCTGCCGACCGCTCATCCAGTCCGCCAAACAGATAAAAGGTGTTTTTTTGCCCGCCCCGGCCTATCACAAGGCAGTTCCGACTCACCTTCTCCTCCACCCGGAAGCCCAGCTCCCTCAGCAGAGGCAGCACATCGGCTACCAGGTTTCGCCGCACCGACTGGATGGTTTTCCCGCACAAGGCAAAGTTCCTGTTTTCAAATTCGCTCATGGCCCAGCAGAAGAAGGACAGCCCGGTACACAGCGTCTTTCCGCTGCGCACCGCACCCTCGCATAAAATGGCCTGATAGCCCCGGTCCGGGCTGCCCGGCCGCCACCAGGTAAGCACCCGCCGCTGTTTGGCCGAAAACCTCATTCCGCCTCGTCACCGTCCAGCTCTGCGTAAAAGGCGTCCAGCCGCCCGCCCTCCCGCTCCTGCTCCACCAGCTTGTACAGGGTCTCCAGCGCCCGCATCCGGTCGGTGAATTTCAGCTCCACCGTACCGCTGCTCACCCGCTTCAGCTCTGTCAGCGCCGCCAGGTCCAGCTTCCCAATGGCCCCCATCTGTTCCTCCGGCAGAAACGCCAGCTTCACCGCATCGTTGGCCCGGGCGCTGGCCAGACTCCACATCCGCCGCAAAAGCTCCTCCCGGGTGGGCAATTCGCTTGTCTTGCTCACACCATCCCTCCTCCACCCATGGGGAACATCCCCCGATTGTTGCACGCCCCGATTCACCATTGAAAAATTTTTCCTCTTACGACGGTCTCCGTCCATATCCGTGTTCCTGCCGTGCTATTGTGATCCACGGTAAAAAATACCGGCCAGATGTCCGCATAGACTGACAGGTATCGTCCCATCCTGAAAATATGAATTTTTCAGGAGGAACCCCTATGAAACGTGTTTGTGTTCTTCTGCTTACCGCACTGACGCTCATTTCCGCGGCCCATGCCGCTCCGGCGCCCTTTTCCGGCCAGCTTTCTGCCGCTTCGGCCCTTCTGATGGAGAAGGAGACCGGAACGGTTCTCTATGAAAAACAGGCCCATGCCCAGCACGAGCCCGCCAGTGTCACCAAGGTGATGACGCTGCTGCTGATCTGGGAGGCTCTGGATTCCGGCCGCCTGGACCGCGACGAGTCCGTCACCGTCTCTGCCAATGCCGCAGGGATGGGCGGGTCCCAGGTCTATCTGAAGGAGGGCGAGCAATTTCCGGTGTGGGAGCTGGTCAAGTGCGTCACCGTCGCCTCCGCCAACGACGCCGCCGTGGCTCTGGCAGAGCATCTGGCGGGCAGTGAGGCATCCTTTGCGGCGCAGATGAATCAGCGGGCCCGGGAGCTGGGCATGAAAGACACCGTCTTTGTCAACTGTACCGGTCTGCCCGCCCAGGGGCATCTGACCTCCGCCTATGACATCGCCCTCATGTCCCGGCAATTGATTTTGAATCACCCCGGCGTGCGTGAATTCACCACCATTTGGATGGATTCCATTCGGGACGGGGCCTTTGGCCTGACCAACACCAACCGTCTGATCCGGTTCTACAACGGGGCCACCGGGCTGAAAACCGGCTCCACCAGCTCGGCGGGCTTCTGCATCTCTGCCACAGCAGAACGGGACGGCATGGAACTGATTGCGGTGGTCCTGAATTCCCCCACCGGCCCCCAGCGATTCGAGGATGCCAAGGCTCTGCTGGACTACGGCTTTTCCGGTTATGCCCTGGTTCCCGTCTATCCCGTCGTGCCCCTGGCTCCGATCTCCGTAGCCCTGGGAAAAACGGCCCAGGTTCAGCCCGTCCTGTCCCGCGACTGCCGCCTGCTGGTAGCCAAAGGGGATGAGGGGCAAATCGAGTCCCGGGTCACTCTGCCCGACGATCTGGAGGCCCCTGTAGAACAAAACCAGCTGTTGGGGCAAATGGAGGTCTATGTGGGGCAGGAGCTGCGGGACACTGTGCCCATTCTGGCGGCTCAGCCGGTGGAACGGCTTACCGCAGGCGGTATTTTCTCCCGCCTGCTCCACCGCCTTCTCATGGCGGGAGCATAAATTGAAAAACGGTCGGTGCGCTATGGGGACTGTTCCCGTAGCGCACCGACCGTCCTTAGCTGCTCTAAGCAAACCTGACCGCCTTCTTCTGTACCATCTCTTGACTGCACGCAGAAAAGCTTGTATACTTTATCTAAGCATTGCAAAAAGATTTGTGGCTTATTTTGTTGTTTTTGACTGTCTTCTGTGAAGAACGAGGTGAACTATTTGAACAATATTTCAGAAACTCTGTCTCCCCAGGATCTATACCTGGAACTGGAGGCATTCTCTGAGGGGCGCTCCCTCCGGGCCTGGCAGTGCATGGGGGCCCACCCCGCCCGGGACCAGAGCGGGACCGATGGCTGGCTCTTCCGGGTCTGGGCGCCCAATGCGCCTCTGGTCTCTCTGTTTGGGGACTTCAACGGCTGGGACTTCCACTATACACCGATGGAGC